>CAZKEL010000046.1:5846-19625 GCA_964551815.1 uncultured bacterium | reverse complement strand
TATAGCCGTCAGAATGATTATACCATTTACCATTTTCCTCTTTATAAACTCTGTCTCCGATGATTAATTCATTCGAGTACATAAATGAAAAAAGGATAACTGGACATAAGAATTTAATTACGTTCATGTTTACCATTCTTTTAAAATTAATATTCCACTATACCAAGTATTTATCAATAATTGGTTTCTATTAGAATCGAATAATAAAAGATTTATATATTCAGTTTCATATATGGGTAAGTTTATTTCAGCCCAAGTTGAACCCCCGTTAAATGATTGAAATAATGATGATTCACCGGAGCAAAATAAATGATCTGGATCATTACTATTTATTTTTATAGTATGAAATCCATGTTCTGAATGAGTGAATATCGGATCAGAAATTTCTCCATTTACCCAATCTTCTCCTCCATTTTCAGACTTATAAATTGTTCCAAACCAAGCATCTAAAGTATAAATGATATTCTGATCGAAGGGGTGCAATTCTAAATGCATTGAATATATGCCAAAGTGAGGGAGATCTACCCAACTGTTTCCGCCATCATTTGATTTAATTATAAAATGTGTATACCATGCTGAAATTCCACCTACCCAGAGAATATTTTCGTTTATATTAGACTTTTCAAAGTAAAATATGTAGGCAATTCCGCCTGAAAGGAACTGATCATAATCCAATTCTACATAATTCCAAGTATCCCCAAAATTATCAGAAGCAATATACCCTGTTCCCCATCCCACCAATTGATTATTCACCCATTCTAATTTTTTAATAACTCTACTTGGTGATTCCAGACCGTTAACTGAAAGATTCCAATTAGCACCCCCATCGGTAGTTTTAAAAACACCTGGGATTGTGGAATAATATTTTTCCCCCGTAACTACCCATGTATCAGTATCTGACTCACTTCGAATAAAATCATATATAACATAATCTTCAATTCCCGTTTCTTCGCTGGAGAGACCTAAATATTCCCATTCATGATTCTCAGAGTCGAGGTTTAATCTCCATAATCCATCATAAAAAGTACCAATATATAAGTATGGCGAATAAATTTTAAATTGGCTTATAGATAGACTGTCAGTAGAAATAAATGCCCATTCCTCATTCAAGGGAGTTTCAAATAAATTGTAATTCATGGAGACTACTAAATCCAGAATATTTGTTTGGCTGTCCAGATTTACATCACTTGCCCAAAGTTCATATTCTGTAGGCTCAGGGGGTGTTTCTAAAATAATATTCACGGTGCGAATAATATCTAAAATATCCACAGAGCCGTCTTGGTTTACATCACCAAGAATATCTTGTGAGTAGATAAAGGAAAACAGGAGAAAGGAAACAGGAAAAAGGCTTGCCCGTCGCAGCTTGCGTAGATGGAAAAAGGCTTGCCCATCGCAGCTTGCGTAAAAGGGAGAAAGGAAACAGGAGGAAGGAGAAAGCCTGCCTGCCGTCCTGCCCGCTCGCAAAGCGCAGGCGGGAGCCACGGCGCAGGTAGGGGTAATTGATTTCCAAGAATTTTGAAAATGGTAAATCCTATTCATCCATGTTTGAAAAAACTGCATTTTTTAGAGAGACCCCTCCGAATTTAAATTGAGCAGAATTTAGGGAGTTTTATACAGAAGGAACAACTAATTTAATTTGGGTACATTTGTCATTTGCTTGCCCATCGTAGCCTTGCCGTAGATGGGTCATTTCCTTGCCCATAGTAACTTTAGTGTAGTTGGACGATGGGCAGGCAAGTGAAGAAGGATACAGGAGAGACTCAGGGATTGGCAGAGGTTATAATATTTATATGTAACTGGCATTTTTCATATTGATCCAATCATGCTCAATTCCCAATCTGCTCCATTATTCTGTTATAAAATTCTCGGCGTATTCCATACATCTCTCTACTTCCCTCCTGCCCTTTTCTTGACGGATGTACCCGGTTTGTCAATAAAACAATGACAATACCCTGGTTGGGATCAATCCAAAGGGAAGTTCCGGTAAAGCCAAGATGTCCAAATGAACCCTTTGTGAAAAAATCTCCTGCAATACTTTTTCCTGACTGTGATGGAGTATCCCAGCCTAACGCCATATCTGAATCAATGGGCATTTCTTGAACGGTGGTAAATTCCCTCACCTGTACTTCGTTAAACATTCGTTTTCCATTCCATACTCCCCCATCAACCCACATTTGGGTATATTTGGCAATATCTTCAGCAGTGGAGAACAGTCCTGCATGGCCTGAAACTCCTCCCATCAGATGGGTATTTTCATCATGTACCTCCCCATGAACCAGTCTTTGCCGGTAAATGGTATCCAATTCCGTTGGAGCAAGGTTGGAAATCCACTCCTTTGGTGGAAGATAGCGGGTATGTTCCATTCCTAAAGGATTATATAACCAGGATTGTGTCAATTTCTCTAAGGGGCGTTTAGAAACTTTTTCAATAATAGCAGAAAGTAGGATGAAGCCCAGGTCACTGTATTCATAACTGCTTCCCGGTTTTTCCTTTAGCTCCACATTAAGAATATAATGTAGAATATCTTCTTTTGAGTTGATCTGGTTATCCAGAAAAAATTGATAATATCCCGGTAGTCCTGATGAATGAGTGAGGATATGCCGGATAGTTACCTCCTCCTTTCCTTTACCAGTAAATTCCGGGAAAAATTGGTTCACCGTATGTTGAAGAGAGAGTTTCTTTTGTGCAATGAGTTTCATGGTGACGGGAACGGCAGCCAGGACTTTAGTGAGGGAGGCAATATCATAAATGGTTTCTGTGGTTACCGATGGAGATGCTGAGTCATAAGTTTGCGTTCCAAACCCCCGGGATGCTATAAGGCTGCCCCCAACAACAACGGCAATTTGAGCACCCGGGAAAATTTTGTTTTCAATGGCACTGTCTAAAACGGCATAAGCCTTTGGGAATTCTTTCTGTTTCACCTCTCCCCAATTCTTATCCCGTTTTTTTTTTAGCTGACCCATCCCTCCCTTAAATTGTGGTGACAAATCCACAGGAAGGAACCCAGTTCCGGATGCTCTCCCCCAAAGGACATTGGAGACAGCCTGCACAGATACAGAGCCATACCCATAGGCACAGAGATAGGTGCTTATATTATTATAATCAGGTAAATAGGGACTGCCAAAACTAACAGCAATAAAAGGGATGTGTTTTTCATTCAACGCATCTAAGAGAAGTGAATGAGTAGAATCAATGGTTGCAATTCCCTTATCCATGCGTATCCTCACAACCAATGAAACCAATAATTGATCAACACCCTCTAATTGATTCAAAATATCCTGCCTTCCCAATTCAGATAAGGCATTGTTTACAAATATTTCTTTCACATGCTCATGAGTCTTATGCAGGTCTCTGCTCAGCGTACTCAAATAGCCTCTGGCACCTTCATCCAGTGATAAAATAAGATGTCCCAATGAATCAATTTTTTCCGGAATCAGAGGGAGCAAATTCTTCTCATCCTTTACTATGGTTATAGATTTTTGTGCAATTTTTCCCGCCTTAGCTAAATGTTCTTTTTTCCCAATTACTTTTTCCAATTCAGAAAATATTGGCTGTGCAGGATAATCAAAAAGTCCAAGATCAGCTTTCATCTGCCAGATTCTTTGTAGGGAATGATTGATTCTCCCCTCAGTAATTCTACCAGAACTCACTGCCTCTAATATTGCCGAAATGGTATGCTCTACATCTATTGGCAACAGCAGGATATCTGCACCTGCTTCAACAGCCCTTACAGCAGATTCACCAGCCCATGCAGATTGGGTGAGTCCTCCCATTTCCATGCCATCAGTGATGATAATACCCTTGAAGCCCATTTCCTGTCTCAATAGATTGGTGGTTATAAGAGAAGAGTGGGAAGCAGGAAGTCTGCTCTCATCAAGACCTGGCAGGGCAATATGCCCTGTCATCACCATTTTAACCCCTGCATGAATAGCAGAACGAAAGGGAGATAATTCCATTTTCAATAGTTCAGCCTTACTACCTTCAATGGTTGGCAGGCTGGTATGGCTGTCTGTCGCCGTATTGCCATGACCGGGAAAATGTTTGGCACAGGCAATCAATCCATGCTCTTGCACCCCTTTGATAAATGCCCCTCCAAAAGTTGACACCGTTTGAGGATTGTCGGAATATGCACGAAAATTTATTATGGGATTGTCCGGATTGTTATTAATATCCATAACCGGAGAAAAAGTAATATGTACCCCCAATGCCCTGGCTTCCAGAGCAGTGATACGTCCCTGTTCATAGGCATATTCTGGCTCTCCCGTTGCTGCTATGGCCATATTAGAGGGGAAAAGGGTGCCACCTCCCATCCACTGTCCTAATCCGCGTTCATAGTCTGCAGCTACTAAAAGGGGATACTTGGCCCACTCCTGAAATTGTTGAATATTATAATAAGTGCCATGAATGCTGCCGCCAAAGGTAATGACACCTCCAATCCCGTCTTCAGCTAAATACTTTTTCAACTGTTTTCTGTACCAATGGTCACTGGTATAGTAATCCCCGCGTATCCGCACCATGATCATTTGGGCTACTTTTTCCTTCAGGGTCAGGTCCGAAATAGTTTTAGAATGCCGGGTGCCGGATGTTGGAGTTTGAATGTTGGGGGCTGGTTTAGGCGGCAGAGTACAGGATACTACCAATATTGCAATAAATATTACTTTAATCATTTTTATAAATCCGTTTTACTCGTGCAGTCACTCCGGTTAAAAGCTCATAGGGAATCCTATTATATTTTTTAGCAAGATTCTCTAATTTCATTTCTGCTGCATCGCTGCCCCAAAAGGTGGCATAATCCCCTTGAGTAATATTGCTGTTTAAACAGGAAATAGTAATAAGATCCATGGAAGCTTTGCCTGATATGGGGTGCAGTTTTCCTTTAATTTCAACTTTGCCACCCTTACTAAAATCCAGGGGAATACCATCTGCATAGCCTGCCTGCAACACTGCAATTTTTTCATTCTTTGAAGTGGTATATAGGCGATTATACCCTATAGGTTCTCCCCCTTTATAAGCTTTCACCAGTGCTACCGGCACTCTAAACTCCATTACTGGTTTCAGGTGAGGATGAGGAAATCCTAATGGGGAAACACCATAAAGGGATATGCCTGGTCTAACCATATTAAAATGGGACTCCCTGCAAAGAAGGATGCCTGCAGAATTGGCAATATGGTAAAAAGAAACCTGTGGAAGCAATTGTTTAGAAAGAGTGATGATGTGATTGAATCTAGAAAGTTGCGTTTCTCGATAAGAAGTATCCTCCTCCTCTGCAGTGGAAAAATGAGAATAAATTCCTTCAATCTTTACAGATGAAGATTTCCCTGCTAATTTAAACAATTCTTCTGCATTGTCCATGGGCACCCCTAAGCGCCCCATTCCTGTATCTACTTTTATATGAGCAATAACTCTCTCCAAGCCGGAATTATTTAGTATATGCAGATCCTCTTTTGAACTGATGGTGCAGCGAACCTGACAGGTTTTATAAATGGAAAGAGCATCTTGTGTCATGGCACCCAAATGGAGAATGGGCTTTTCAACTCCTGCATGCATCAGTTCTTCAGCTTCTTTAACCAACGCAACACAAAATCCATGAACCCCTGAAGTTGATAGTTTTTTTGCAGTTTGAACAGCACCATGGCCATAGGCATTTGCTTTAACTACTGCCATCACCTTAGCATCTGAGACGACCTCCTGCAAGGCAGCAACATTATGTTTTAACCGCTTAAGGTTAATAATTGCTTCAGGTTGAAGCAAGGGCATTCCCTTTTACTACATCTCTAATTTTCACATCTACATTTTGAATTTTTGCTGCCATTATGCCAGCACCATAAGCAGGAGATATAGCAGAAAAGGTCCATCTGATTTCAGGGAAGTGAAAACGCAAATCATCATTTAACGATTTTCTGAAATACTCATTTTGAATGACAGATCCGTTCCCCGCTAGCACAATCTGTTTTTTTGTATAATTTAATGCTTCAGTTAAAGCAATTATATACTCTGCAACTGCATGAGAAGCCTCCTGAACGATGGTAACTGCCAATTCATTTCCCCCTTCTGCTAAGTTCAGAATTTCCTCCGAGAAATCAGCAATTTGAGCCACAGCATCTCTGCTTTCGTAAATAGTGGCAATGATATCCTGAAAGTCTTCATCGGGATATTTACTGAGAAATGTATCCATCATGGCTTCTAAATCCCCATCACCTTCTATGGCAGTTTCATTCAATGAAAGGTGCAGCAATCCTTGTTTTCCCATCCAATACCCGCTGCCAATATCTCCATTATCATGCCCTTTTCCTGCTGTACGGATTGTTTTTCCTTCCCCATCACGGGAAATACAGATTACCCCTGTACCAACAGTTACAAGAATCCCAAAATCACCAGGACAGTTTAATTCATAGGCAGCTTCAGCATCATTGGCAATGATTGCCCTCTGAGAGATTTTTAATTCATCCAACACCTTAAAAACCATTTCTCTGCCATCTTCATCAGAGGCACCGGCTAAACCCAATCCAATGGCATCTATGTGATCTACAGGAATATTGGCAGACTGACACAGATTAGTAATGACGGATTTAATCCTTTCAGGAGCTAATTCGCCATACACAGCCAGGTTTGACCCTTTTTCTACTGCTGTTGCCAAAGTTTTCCCTTTTTCTGAAAACAAAACGCCTCGGGTATTCGATGCGCCTCCATCAATTCCAACAATATGATAACGATTATCCATTTTTATAATTTTCGAAAGAGTTTATGAGATGCAATGAGAGAAATAATAAAAATTATTATAGTTCCCATCAGGGTAAAAAAGAAGCCCTGCCAATTGAAAGGGGTATGAACTATCACTGTTTTTAAATTAGCAAATGCCCAGGTAGTAGGAATGGCCTCAATTATTGATAAATAAGATTCGGGGAATAAATCCAAAGGAATAAAATTCCCGAGTCCAAAGGAAATAAAAAGAAAAATAAAAAAGGAAATATTGGTAAATACCATTCTTCCGGGGATGATCAATCCTAAAAAGGTACCCAGAACGGCAAAATGAAGTATCAGTGTAAACATCTGAAAGGATACCACCATGAGTCCATTTAGTCCTAAATACTCGTTATTCAAAGTGGTAGTGATGATGAGGGCAATAACGAATTGTCCAATACCATATAGTACACCCCGCAAAATAGTCATAAGCAGCAGGTCAAGATTAGTCAGGGGTGCTTTCAGGAGGGCATCAATTTGAGAGGTTTCATACTGTATTTTTCGCATACGGTTTGCAGATTGGAGAAAGGCTGTAAGTCCTGAAGTTACGATCCAGATTCCACCGGCAGACCAGTTAAGATAGCGAATATCCATGTGAATAACCAGCGACAATGGGATGGCAAGAAAAATATGCAGAATCACAGGCATGAGGAACCAGAAAAATAAAACGGAAATGAAATGATTTTTAAGGTCATACAATTCCCTCAGCAGTAAAGGACGGAATACGTTCATTCAAGCCCTCCTTCTGTGAGGCCCAGGTAGAGGTCTCTGAGTCTGCAGATACTGGTATCCAAATCAGAAAGGCTGTGTTGCAGGGCTAATTGTAGTACTTTGAAAAATTGCTGTCTTTCCCGGGAATAAAATTCTAATTCAAGTCCCTTTAATTTTGGTCTCAGAACGCGAGGCCAGCCTTCCAATTGCTGCATGAAGGGATCAGGTGGTTGCTCTGCAAAAGCCAATCTGTAATGCGTCAGTCCGTGAGTAGTTTCAATGAGCCGCTCCAGGGTGCCATCCATTTTTATGTTTCCTTCATGAAGAATGGCGATTCTGTCTGCATAGCGTTCAGCTTCAGTAAAATTCTGTGTAGCAAAAATGATGGTTTTATTATAATGTAATTTATCCAGCACATTCCAAACGGCACTACGGCTTTGAGGATCCATACCTGTGGTAGGTTCATCCAATAAAATCACCTGTGGATCATGGACCAGGGCACGGGCAAATAATATTTTTCGCTGCTGTCCGTAAGCCAGTTTATCAGGATGGTGATTCAAAATGGGGAGAAAGTCCAGCAATTCAGCCCAGTGCAAAGTAGAGATATTCGCTTCTTTGGCTGACAGACCATGCAATTGACCATGAATAGAAATATTTTGCTGTACGGTCAATTCATCATCCAGATTGATAAACTGTGGCATATAGCCACAAATACTGCGGGTTTCCAGACTACGGGTTTGGATATCCTGTCCATGTATATAGACGGTGCCTGTATCTTTTTCTATTAGTCCTACCAACAGTTTTAGAATCAGAGATTTCCCCGAGCCGTTTTCTCCTATGAGTACAAAAGTTGTCCCCTTTTCTACCCCAAAGGATAGGTCAGCCAACAGAGTCTTATTCCCCAAAGTTTTTCCTACAGATTTAAAAGTGATGGATGCTTCCATTTACTTTAAAATATCTCTTCTTCGGTACATGACATTTGTCTTCCTGCTCATAACTAATGGGCCTCAAACCAATTCTTGCCATAATTCCAGTCCACTTTAAGAGGAACGGATAATTGTGCAGCCCCTTCCATTTCTTCCACTACCATTGCAGCCATTGACTCCACTTCATTTTCCGGACATTCAAACAGAAGTTCATCGTGAATCTGTAGAGTCATGAGAGAGTTCACCTTTTCCTCTGCCATTCGTTTGTGGATATTGATCATGGCAATTTTTATGATATCAGCGGCAGTACCCTGAATGGGCATATTGATGGCCGCCCGTTCTTCTGCCTGTACCATATTCCAATTTGAAGAATGTAGATTTTTGGTTCTTCTCCGCCTTTTGTACAGGGTTTCTACAAATCCCCTCTCCCGAGCAGTTTTCAAGGTGGAATCCATATATTGCTTTATCCCGGGGTAAGTGGTAAAATAATTTTCAATAAGAGTTTTTGCTTCTGTCATTGATATTCCCAGTTCCTGACTCATACGGTAAGGACCTGCCCCGTACATGATGCCAAAATTAACCACTTTGGCGGAGCGACGCTGCTCCGGAGTCACTTGAGCTTCATTAATATGATTAACCAGAGCGGCAGTCCTGCAGTGGATGTCAACCCCCTCTTCAAATGCCTTCAATAGTTCTGGCTCCTGTGAAAAATGTGCCATGATACGCAGTTCTACCTGGGAATAGTCTGCAGATAAAATTACCCGGTCCTTCTTTTCTGCAATAAATGCCTTCCGAACCTCTCGGCCCGTCTCAGTACGAATGGGAATATTCTGAAAATTGGGAGAGGTACTGGAGAGCCGTCCCGTGGCAGCAATGGTCTGATTTAATGAGGTATGTACTCTGCCGGTAAACGGATTCTTATGATTGGGAATCGCATCCACATAAGTGGATTTCAATTTTGCTAAATGGCGGTAGGCTAAAATAACTTCAGGCAGGGGATGATGATGCTTTAACACTTCCAGCACTTCTACAGCAGTACTGCGTTTTCTCACCGGTTTCAGCTCCAGCTCATCGAAGAGAATCTCCGCCAACTGTTTAGGAGAGTTAATATTAAACTCCCTGCTTGCCATCTTATGTATTCTGGCGGTGATGGACTCTAACTCATCTCCAAATTGCCGGGATAATTGGGCTAAAAAGTCAAAATCTATGGCAACACCGTTCTTCTCCATGGTAATAAGCACTGGTACCAATGGAATTTCTATTTCATTATAGGGTTGTACTAAACCTTCCTCGTTTAGTTTTACATTTAGTTTTTCTGAGAGCTGCAAGGCAACGTCTGCATCTTCTGCAGCATAGAAGCTGATATCCTTTAAGGGTACGTCCGCCATGGATTTCTGATGGATACCGGTTCCAATGAGGTCATCTATAGGCACCATTCTGTATTTGAGATAGTCCAATGCCAGGTAATCCATTTTATAGGAATTCTTTTCAGGATGCAGTACATACTCTGCCAGCATAGTATCAAATTCTATAGAGGCAATAGTAACATCATGACGACTGAGGACAAGAGCATCATATTTAATATTTTGTCCGCAGAAATGGTTTTCCTCACTTTCAAATAATGGTTTGAGTTCAGCTAATACCAAATCCAATGACAGCTCATAGGCAGGTGGTTTTTCAGGGTATTCTATGGGTATATAAAAACCCTCATGCGCCTTCACAGCAAAAGAGAGACCCACTATCTCCGCTTCAAGGGCATTCACCGAAGTGGTTTCTAAATCAAAGGATATCAATGCTGCTTTTTCCAGTTGGGAAAGCATTGCCTTCAGCTCTTTCAGTGTGAGTACTGTTTGGTACTGTTTTTCAGGGATATCCTGAACCATCCTGCCATTTTCTCCCAATGCCTCAACTTGGGTGATAAGGGAATACATTTCTAAATCCTGAAAGTCTGTACTGAGAGAATCTACGTCCAGTTCGGTTCGAATTAGTTCTTCCACATGAAATTCAATGGGTACATCACAATGAATAGTCACAAGTTCGCGGGAGAGGTGTACCAAGTCTTTGCCATTTTCCAGTCCTGCCCGCACCCGTTTATTCTTTGCTTCTCCTGCGTGCTCCAGTATGGCTTCAATTGTCTTATACTCATCTAATAATTTTTTAGCCGTCTTGGGTCCTACGCCGTCCACACCTGGGACATTATCAGAGCTATCCCCCACCAATGCCAGCATATCTATGATACCCTCCGGCCCCACGCCCCATTTTTCCTTTACTTTTTCTGCATTATAGACAGTGGTAGGCTTAAAGGAATTTCCGGGAGAATACATAAAGGTAGAATCAGAAACTAACTGCATCATATCCTTATCACCAGTAACCATAAAGGTTTGCAGTCCTGCTTTTTCTGCTTTTTTTACCAAAGTACCGATAATGTCATCTGCTTCAAAGCCAGGTTTCCGCAGCATGGGGATATTGGTATGGCTAATGACTTCAAACAAAGGTTCTAACTGCTCGACTAACTCGTCCGGCATTTTTTCTCGGGTTGCTTTGTATTCAGTGTAGAGTTCATGGCGGAAGGTGGGTTCCTTAGAGTCCAGCACCACAGCGATATAGTCAGGATTTTCTTCTCTGAGGAGTTTGAAAAGTGAGTTCATGAAGCCAAAGATGGCAGAAGTATGCCGCCCGTCTTTGGTCATGAGAGGGTTTTTGATCATGGCAAAATGTGCCCGGTAAATCTGGGCCATTCCGTCAATGAGAAATAAGCGTTTTGGTGGTGTCATTTATGAATAGAGTGGATAAATCGGCAGGGAAATTTTAGAGAGATTTTTGGGGATGGGACAAAGGTTTAATTAACCATGCTTCGGCAATCTCAACAGAGGCGAATAACCGCGAATTTTCTCGAATGTAAAGTCAACCACTGATGTACACAGATAAACACAGAAAGATTAATAGGTCAATCATATCCAGCAACTGTGGGATGCGTGTCCGAATTTTCTCGAATGTAAAGTCAACCACTGATGTACACAGATAAACACAGAAAGATTAATAGATCAATCATATCCAGCAACTGTGGGATGCTTGTCCGAATTTTGTGTATTTTTTTTTCGGCGGACATAAAAGTCCATCCCTACAGATTTAATAATAAGGATTTCGCCAATCTTTCCAATTGGGGAGGGAAGACCCCTCCTCTACGGTATTATTTTGTCTTTCATTAACGCCTGCCATCAAAAACAGCGGTGTCGGGCAGGCTGAACGAAACAAAGTGAAGTGCAGCTTGTCTGCCGGGAAGGGAATCTTAATGGTTTGCTAATTGAATCGAAGATTGAGATGCTTCAGTAAACCTCAGCATGACAAGGTGGGTATTGGATTCATTCTGTATTCATCATTGGTTAAACTTCCTCCAATATGATATCCACCAATTCCACAATATCCAGCACATTCATTTCACCATCATTATTCATATCACCGCAATAGCAAAATGTATTATCACTGCCGTCTAATATGCAGTCACTGAGCATGACAATATCCAAAATATTAAAAAATCCATCATTATTCAAATCACCTGCAATACAGTCCGGTGCACCGCAAAGAGTGGTATCCTGTTCGCCAATATTCTCGATAATACAGTCAGGATATACCGGACATAAACTATTATTATATAAGCGGAAGATATTGGAATTCGTCACGTCCATTTCCAAATTACAAATGCTTTCAGGTATTTCTCCACTGAGCTGGTTATTATAGAGATACAGGGTGCTTAATTCAGGTAAATCTCCCAGGCTTTCAGGTATATGTCCGCTTAAGTTATTATTATTTACTAAAAAGAATACCACTGTATTCAAATTCCCTACACTTTCAGAAATATATCCCGTTAACTGGTTGTCACTTAGATACAAATGACGGATATTCTTTAATGTGTAAACACTATAGGGTATTTCTCCCTGAAGTTGATTATTCTGTAAAAATAAACTGTAAAGGTAGTCCATACCACCAAAGACATCAGGGATTTCACCAGATAGTTGATTGAAGGGCAGTGATAGAGAAGTCAATTGCTTTAAATTTCCAATAGAGGCGGGAATGGATCCACTGAGCTGATTATATGCCAAGGATAATTTTCCAAGGTGCTGCAAATTCCCTATTTCAGGCGGGATACTTCCACTGAGATCATTTGACCCCAGAGTGATTTTATATAAGTTGGTAAGATTTCCTATATTTGCTGATATTTCCCCTGAAAACTCATTATTAGATAAACTCAATGAATGCAGGTTAGTTAAAGTCCAAATACCTTCGGGAATGTTCCCGCTGAATTCGTTACTACTTAGAACAAGCTGAGAGATGCTACTGAGATTGGATATGTTTTCAGAAAGGCTTCCACTAAGCTGGTTTTCAGAGAGGTTCAGGCTTTCAAGCTTTGATAAATTCCAAATACTTTCCGGGATGTTTCCTATAAGATTATTTTTTTCCAAATCTAAAATAACCAAGTTTTGTAATTCTCCCAATTGAGATGGAATTTCTCCGCTGAAATTGTTTTTGTAAAGCTGCAGATATAAAAGATTGGGCAGGGTGCCGAGAAATGAAGGGATTTCACCACTGAGTTCATTATCCTGCAATTCCAGATTATAGAGTTTCTTCAAATTACCCAAACTTTCTGGAATTGTACCGGCAAAATTGTTATACCCTGCATATAAGTGGGTGAGTTGTACCAGATTACCAATGGATTCAGGAATGCTGCCCTCCAGGCGGTTACCTAAAATATAGAGTTTCTTTAATCTGGTGAGATTGCCAATGGAAGAGGGCAGTTCTCCCTCAAATTGGTTTCGGGAAAGATCAAGGATCTGCAGATTCACAAGTTCACCTATATTGTAGGGGATATACCCTCCTATATCCAACCCATTCAACAGGAGTTCTTCAGTCTCTTCAATATTATAACAGAGATTCCAGAGTTCAACTTCTATTCCCTCTTCACAGTTCTGCCCATTTGACAAATTGAAAGTAAATAAAATGATCGTTATTATGTATAAAGTTCTTCTCATTTCTGTGTCTCTAAACCGCAGATGAACATGGATGATGTAGAGGTCAATATTATCATATCAGAATACCCGTGTATATCTGGTTTTATCAGTGTAAACCCCAGTATTGAAAATTTGACCAAAACTTTCGGGAGGGGAATCTCAATGGTTTGCTAATTGAATCAAAGATTGAGATGCTTCGGTAAACCTCAGCATGACAGAGTGGGTATTGGATTAATTCTTTGTTCATCATTGGTTAAATTAATTCGTGTCCATTCGTGCTAATTCGTGGTTAAAATTCTGTGAATATCGGTGTTCATCTGTGGTTAAAATTATTCGTGCCAATTCGTGGTTAAAATTCTGTGAATATCGGTGTTCATCTGTGGTTAAAATTATTC
>CAZKEL010000046.1:0-5746 GCA_964551815.1 uncultured bacterium | reverse complement strand
GTGCCAATTAGTGGTTCATTACGGAAACATTTGTTCTTGGAACGACTGCCGTAATGCCCGTAGTTCCAGCACCATATTCTCAAAACCGGGGATGGTCTCGTAGTACTCAAAGGTGACTTTATGGGATTGCCCCTCATAAAAAACTTCTATCCATTCAGCACCGCCATCGGCACAATCGGGGCAGCCCAAAATATTGGGGACATCCTGAAAGGTTTCAAAATCAAACCCGTCTATAATGGCATTCCAGGTGTCAGCAGAAATGGACTCCTCCAAATACAGTTCTGGGTAATCAGGGTCATCACCCCAGCCATAGGCTTGGTAAGCCCCCTGTAAGTCTTCCAGATGGAGATCAAAATTGCAGTAGCCCCAGCATTCCCCAAAAGAGGTGCCGGTGTTGATAATGTAGGTATCATCCTGAATACCTAAAATGAGGTTTACCAATAAAACTATATCTAATATGTCAATATTGCCATCACCATTTAAATCCAGGGTACAGAGTTCTTCAAAAGTAGGTTCATCTCCAGATAATATTAGATTTACTGCCCAGACTATATCAAGCACATTGGTCTCACCATCACTAGTTACATCACCCTCTACTTCTCCTTCAGGGCAGTCTTCACCACAAAAACCCAGCGGGTCAGTGCCATCCCAATCAAAGTTACAATCGCCGCATTCATAGCCAAATTCAGCACAATTATAATCTGCAAAATAAGGGGAGTCGGACTCACAATCATCATCTCCAAATTCTAAAGAACCATCTATGGGTCTGCAAAGTCCACTACAATCAATTATTCCAGATAAATCTAATTCAAAAACACAATAATCACCTATTTGATGGCCATTACAATCTTCAGGGCAGCTGTCAGGGTCTTCCCCCATTCCCCAGGCACACCAGCCATCACCACAAGAGTAATGATAGTCACAATCTCCACCATCATTTTCATAACAGGTGAGATCACATCCGTAAATCTGATCGGAGCAATCCGCATAGCCATCGCCAATCCATGATTCATTGCAGCAATCATCATCGGCACAATCAGCAACTTCACCTGCCTGGCATTCACCCGGGGGTAAGCAATCTTGAGGGCAAGTGTCAAAGGATTCATCAGAAGCACAATATCCATCTCCACAAATTCCACCATTATCACCACACGGATATTGGCAGTTACATCCAGAACAATCCCAGTTGTAGACTGATTCTAAAGTAGCGCAGTCAAGCCCATATTCATAACAAGCTGTATCACAACATGGGCTTCCATAGTCTGTAAAGTCATAAAGACAGGATGAACATGCTTCATCTGTACAATCATCGGGGCAATTACTATAATATTCATCATCACCACATACACCATCACCGCAATATGACCCTTCTTGACAATCTTCTGGGCAGGTTTCATAAGATTCATCCGTATCACAGTTTCCATCACCACAATAGGGGTCAGTACCACTACACCCCGGATCTGACTCGGGGCAGTCGCCACCATCACAGTCGTAGCAGGTGAGGTTGCAACCAAATGTATCGCTACAATCCGGATATCCATCTCCAATAAACGATTCGGGACAGCAAATAATTGGCGACATAACATCACAATTTGTTACATATCCTTCATCACATTCTGCAGATGGATCACAATCATCCGGGCATGTTTCATAGGTTTCATCACCATTACAATCGCCATCACCACATTCAGGGGGTACATCCCCAGGGCAATTACATCCTTCACAATCCCAGCTATAATTAGATTCTAATGTTTCGCAGTTAATGCTATACTCTTCCCAGGCAGTATCACAGCATTCAGAGCCGTAGGGGGTGTAGTCATAAAGACAATCTTCACAGGTTTCACTGCCTTCATCTGTACAATCTTCGGGGCATGATGCTTCGGTTTCTGGTATATCGCATGAATTGTCCCCACAACAATCCCCACCATCATTATCATAGCATGACAGGTCACAACCAAAAGTATTAGGACAGTCAGGAAATCCATCTCCAATCCAAGACTCAGGGCAGCAATCTCCATTACCAAAGCAGTCATCCACATAGCCCTCCTCGCAATGGTCATCCCGAGTATCCTTCTTCATAACTCGCTCCTGGCGAATATAGTGTGTTGGGTTTACCTTCTGTTGAACTATTGCTTTAGGCAAAGCTTTAACAGGCTGCAATGGTTTCTGGCTGAAAAGCCCTGCAGGTATTAAAATTGAAATAATTAAAATGGTAATGAGTTTAGTTTTCATGGTGTGCCTCCATTAAAATATTTCGTAGGGGTGCCTGCCTGTCCGGTAGGCAGGGGTTTTTAAATCCACCCAATTTTATTCGGGACGAATTAAATCCGTCCCCTACGGTATTATATTTATGAAAATCGGTGTTCATCTGTATTATCCGTGGTTCAGACATTATTCACCCTCCCCATTAATATTTAATATAAATGGGTTAATGACATTTCCCAAAATATCATTTGTATTGAATATATAGGTTTCATCAATTTCATAAATATGGCAGGTGGACTCATCAAAATACCTAAAATGGATTTCTTCACCTATATTTCCACCAATTGACATTTCAAATAGGATAGATCCGGTGTAGGGACCAAACGGTGGTATGAGCACAATCCCATGTCCAACAATATTACCATTTTTATCAAATGCAACTAACAAATCATTATCTTTACTAAATGATTCTCCATCCATCAGTACTAAAAATGTACTGGTTATCAAATAAAAAGGGTCCCAATTGGGAGCCACAAACCAGTCCGGAATATAACTGCAGTCCGGGCATTCATCGCAGGTGAATGGGCACATTTCACTCAATGTCTCTTCACCCCAAAGATAATCACAGCCATAAAGAGGAACTAAATTTTCACAAACTGCCCATTGCGACCCTTCATCATCTATACAATCCGCACAGTTGGAGCCATCACCACCACAGACACCACATTCATCTACAATTGCTTCTTCACCGTCTGTACATTCACATCCAACTGACGGATACCAGCAGGAGCCATCATCAGCAGTGGCATTATAAGTATGATTACAGGCAAGATCATCTGTACAGCCATAAATGGTATCACCACAACCATCATTTAGCGGATCATAAGTGCCGGAGGAACAATCATCACAGCCATCACCATCAGTGTCACTGCAGATAAACTCATTATTGGGTTGAGAATCTTCTGAATCAATCACGCCGTCATTATCATCATCGCTATCTCCATCATCACAAATACCATCACCATCATAATCCCAGCCGTCATTGGCAGGGTCATAAGTGCCAGAGGAGCAATCATCACAGGTATCCCCATCATTATCGCTGCAGACAAAGCAGTCAGGTTCGCTCCACATTAATACATCAATAATAAAAACGATATCTGCTACATCAACACTCCCATCATCATTGGCATCTCCGCAGGGGCAGTCATTTCCTTCCAATATGCAATTGACAATACCCACAATATCCTGCACATTCAAAAATCCATCCTCGATAAAATCAATTATACAATAGTTGTTTATAGTACATTCATTAGATAACCCACACTCCCCCCAATACTCAATCCCCATATAATTCTGATAATTGGCTTCGCAGTCATTAGAGTAGGTATTGCCGTCACAGCCGCAGACAGGCTCCCAGATGGCAGGACAGGTATAGTCAGCTAAATCAACACAGAAACCGGGGTTATCATCGGTAGGTTGGCAAAAGCCTTTGGAGGGGACGCAGTAATTGGGGTAACCACAATCAAAATCGGATGTACAGTCTTCACCCTGTAATGCAACAGACAAACAAATCATGGCAAACCAAAATCCAGTATTTTTCAAAGACTACCCTCTAATTTAACTTGGCTGTGATTTACTCCATAATACACGATTTATCAAAGAGAATTGCCGGAATATTGGTTTTGAGGGAGGCTTAATTTTGACCTCATCCTCCGTCTCCCCTCCTTCCATCAATTTTTGGTGTTGGCGGGCAGGCTTCTCCTCAACAGGAGAAGGAGCGTAAAGTTCCCCGCCTGCTTTTTGAAATTGTAGTTGGCGGACAGGCCTCTCCTGTGAGGAGAGGGTTAGAGTGAGGTCGTCATGATCATTAAACCAGATAACGGGAAACCCGTCCCCTACAAACCTTTAAAGGGAAATAAAATTCAAGAGGATAAGCAGATGCAATAGGGCAAAAGCGGATACAAAAAATATGATAGTTTTGGAGACTGAATCTTTAAACTCGTTTTTCTCATGAGAGTTGAGGAAAATATGTTTTCCAATATGCCCTGTCATTATTATATCGGTAATGAGTTGGAAATTATATTTAAGTCCTCCATCAGGCTGAGTGAGAATCAAAAAAATGAGAACCAGCATGGGAAAATGAGTGATGATGAAGACTCGTTGAGCAAGTCCGTCTTCCATAGTAGAGAGAGGGGGAATCATTCGCCATTCATGGCAGCGAACCGCATCATACTGATGAGTGAGCATGAGGGCTAAGGCGGAGTAGAAAATAAGGTCACTGGTCACTATTTATTGGTCACTTGTCATTGGTCAATTGTCAATGGTCATTAGTCAATGGTCAATGATCAATTGATATTCAATATGCGCTATTTTGACAGGGAGCCTTTCATTTCCTGCGTGATATACCCATTGATATCATCACTGTCAAAGTCATGGCTGGTTTCATGGTGAATAGCTCTCAGTACATCTCTGCGGCTGATTTGCCCTACCAGTTTTTTCCCTTCCACTACAGGCATTCTTCTAAAATTATGCTTGAGGAACTTCCCGGCAACAGCGAATAGGTCTGTAGAAGGTGTCACTGTGGAGACTGCATCTGTCATAAAGCGAGATACCGGACCTCCCGGCATATCATAAAAGGATCCATTTGCGAAAATGCGCAGACAGTCTTTTTCGGAGAGAATGCCTACCAGATTATTATCGTCATCAATAACGGGAGCACCAGAAATTTCGTTCTTTAGCAGCAGTCCAATGGCAAAATACACATCCATATTTTTTGACAAGGTAACCAAACGGGTGGTCATGTAATTTCTTGTTATGGGCTTTGATTCCATCTTTTCTCCAGTAATTTAAATCATTAATCTATGGTTATATCTTACAGTAAGCTGAAATGAAAAGCAATAGATAATTGAAGGAATTTATTATGGTTTATAGTTGTTAATTATTGGATAATAGTTATTGGTAGAATCTGGAAAAGTTTTATGTTTCAAACTGAAAATAAAGGGGTAAGTACCAATTGAAACTATACCCAATTTTTTCCCATTTTTCATCATTTATTTTTTCTGCAAACAGCCCAAAGATAAGAGCTAAAAGCTAAAATACTAATTCGTCTCGGTTTTAGGCCGGTAATGGATTTTTCCACAGTTAGGATTGTCACATTTATAGGCTTCCATCTCAGGATGTTCTTCGCTGAAAAATTCTACAATTCCCCAAACCAGTACAGCAAGGAACACACCTACTGCCCCTTTGATGAGCCAGCGAATGGTTTGATTCCCTTCCCCGGTATGCAGATCCTTCGCTTCACAACAATGTTTATATTTTTTACCACTGCCACATGGACAGCTGTCATTTCTATTTGTTTTCATAGATTAAGATTAATAGGTTTTTTTTAAATAGAACAAGGAGAATTGCTGTACGGTTGATGGTTTATAGTTTATGGTTTACGGTTTATGGGGTAAAATCAATACATAGATCGCAGACAAGCCCTAATAACATGACAAGTAATAGACCTTATCCCCAGTTTATAGAATTAAGGAAGCCCTTA
>CAZKEL010000045.1:0-20180 GCA_964551815.1 uncultured bacterium | reverse complement strand
ACGACCTCAGGAGCCACAATCCTGCGCTCTAACCAGAACTGAGCTACAGCCACCAAATTTCCAAATAAGTAACCAAATCCAAGCTACAAAATTTACCCTTCTTTTATAGGATAAGTAATATAATATTTAATATTGCAACACAAAGCAAGTGTTGTAGCAATCGCTTCCATATCATGTTGTTTTGAAAAATTTTATTTTATATAATATATTTTTCCTTATAACTCTATTAAGATATAATCTCTAGATCAATATTCGCATTGGATAAATAGGAGTAATCAATTTTATGTCAAAAAACGAAATTTTATTACTTCAAATGTAATTTTTATTTATACTACAATTGTTTATTGCCATATCTAGAAAGGGCATTAAATTTATTATATCAATATGTATTGTATTCAAATCCACATATTGAATTATTCTAAAGGCCAAAAAATAATATTAATAAATAAAGGAATAAAAATGAAAAGAATTGGACTCATTTTACTTATGGTTTTTTTAGCTTTCTTTCAAACTGGATGTGAAGCACTTGAAGAAGCACTTAAATCTCAATCTGGATGTATGTTGGAAGATGCTCCTAATTATAATGCATCTGCACTTTTACCCTGTACAAGTGATTGTATAGGTGAAGCAACTGGAAGTAATTGTTGTTGTGAAGAAATTATATATGGATGTATGGAACAATCTGCACCAAATTTTTCATCGACTGCAAATTCTCCCTGTGTTGAAGATATCAGTGGTGTAGCTACATCTAATGCATGTTGTACTGAAAGTATTTTAGGCTGCATGGACCAAGGTGCAAGCAATTATAATCCCTTAGCGACTGTTGAAGATAATAGTGGTTGTACCTATGCTTCAACAGAAGTTCAGGATGCAGAGGGCAACACTATAACCGTTGTATATGGCTGTATGAATATCGCTGCATGTAACTATGTTGCAACAGCTACAGCAGACTGTAAGGTTGAAAATAGTACAATCGCTGGATCAGAATGGGTGCAAAATGATGACTGTTGTGATTTAAATGCTTTTAGTGCTTGCTATCTTGATTTAAACAATAATGGTTTTTTTGAAAAAGTAGATAGCACAGTTTCAACATGCAATTGTGCTGATCTTGGAGTGGGGTGGGTGTCTGAAGATAAGGTTGCGGATGATATAGAATTACAAGGATGCACATCTGTTGTTAATACAGGATTTACTGATTTAGTTCCTATAGGTAGTCCCTGTTCAGAATATAATCCTTCTGCCAATGTAGATAATGGGAGTTGTTGTTTAGAAGAGTTTAGCTTTGATGATTTTGCTAATTTTGATGAAAGCTCTTTAGATTTTATGGGTGTTTTTGACGTTACCTGGTCATCTGGAATGCTAAATAATAATGGCGATTGTGTCGCTGATACAATGATGCATATGGGCGGTGGTCCAACAACGGCTCAAATAACATTGGGGCCACCAGATCAAAATGGTATTGGACAAATGCAATATTTTGAAGAGCATGAAGATAATTTAAGTTTTCGTCCAGAATGGGAGTTGCGTGTTCCTCAAGCAAGTTCAGAAGCTGTTTGTGCTGATATGGCAGATGAAAATGGAAGTGATTGGTATTATTGTGATAACTGGGGGCATGAAATTCAAATTTGTGAAGATTATACTAATCAGCAAGATTGTCCTATAGATAAATGTAAATGGGAGACAAAATTTTGTTTCCCCTCATTTGAAGGTCAGCCATGTGAAACATATATGAATGAAATGGATTGCTATGATAACGACTGTGAATGGGGTATAGATCCCTTCAATTCTGCATCGGGACATTGTTTTATGCCTATTGATGAGCCCTGGATGCACTGCTGGGAATTGGATGAGTATGCCTGTGAAATGAGTCCTGATTGTGAATTAGAAAGTTCAGATGACTTTGGTGAAGACTTTGGAGAAGGGGACGATTGTTTTGATGATTGTCCTATTTACCCTGATGATATGAGTTGGACACAAGACGCAGTATGTTCGTGGTATGAGGATATGCTTTTTACAAACTGTTTAAGTGACTGTGATCCTGAGATTTCTGATTTGGTAGATATCCTAAAAATGGAAAAACATTTAATTTGTGATGATATTAACGGAGATTGTATAGGTTATTTTGATGATGGCGAAGACGGAGATTATGGCGAAGGACAGTGTAATTATCAATGTGAATACGCATATGATGATTACTGTGAATACGGTAATCCATTACCACCTGATTTTTCAACTTGTTGCCAGGGATGGAGTATTGAAAATTGTCCTTCTGAGGAAGGGGAAAACATTTTTGTTGATCAAGGTGATTTAGATTATTGTATGGGCTATGGAGGAGCAGGTTTGACTTATGGTGATTGTCAGGGATGTAGTATTGCTCAGATTGCAAATGTTTATAGTAGTTTTGCAGCTAATCCACCTGGAGGATGGGAACCGAATGATTATGTTCCATTTCCTGCTACTGCTGAAGCAGTTGTAATGAATGATGGTATTAATTATGGGCATTTTTGTGGTTGGATAGATAAGGCCGTTAGTGATAATAAGTTTAATTCTTGTGATTGGAATGTTCAAGATCTAATGTTTGATCTGCTTGATGATTGTAAAACGTGTGATAGCAATTCAGCACCAGGAATTCAGGTTGCCGAATCTGATAACACATGCCATGCAGGTGTATTCGGGTCGGGAAGTTTTGCGGTAGATTGTTCCCTGTATAACGATGGGCCTGCTTGTAATACCATAACGAATCATGGCCAATGTGTTTGTGATCAAGATTGTGAATGGCACCCAGATCCGCCAAATGCTGATGGTACTCCATCGCAGAGTGGTACATGTACAGACTTTGGAATTGATGAAGATTTCATAGGTGGTCCACCATGTTTAGGAGATTGTGGATCAACATGGAGTTGGGATACTCAAAGTCCTGAAGATAATCCTCAAGCGTTTTGTGAGTACATAGCACCATTATATGAAGGTAATTGTACAGATGACTGTGTAGGTCCAGAAGGTATGATCAATTGTTTTGGGCACATTTGTGTTGGTTGTTTAAACATTGGAGATGGCATGTGTAATTTGGTTTTGGGTGAAGAATCAGATACATTAAGCTATGTTGCAGATAAATTGATTAAAGCTACAAAACCAGAAAATTTTGGATTAGCTAGAGCGAACGATTGTGAAACTGGATTTTTAGAGGATTGTTCTGGAGATGGAGATTGCTGTGATGAGTCTTGGTTAGGTGATGGATATGGGGACTGTGAAGATCAAGCATTTGGTTGTGATCTAAGTTGTTATGATAATGATGGTGGTGATTGTCAAGCGGAATTTGGAGAACAGTCTTGCGTTCCAAGTAGTGAGTGTTTTGATTATGATTATGAAAATCAATGTCGTCAAAATGATTGTGCCTGGGTCATGGATCCATATTCTGGTAATAATCATTGTGAGCCAAAGCCAACATTTAATCCAAATGCATGTAATGGTAAGCCTGAAACATCATGTGTGCAAGATGCGGCATGTCAGTGGAATGCTATAGCAGGGCATAATGATCCGGATAATTTTGAACCACATTGTGGCCCTAAGACTGCTGATGATTGTTTTGCATTTAATTCTGAATCAGAATGTGACGCTTCAATTAGTTGTGAATGGGATGCCCCCGATTGGATGAGTGTATGGCAAACGGGAGTATGTTTGAGTAATAGCCCATGCGCAAAACCGGAAAATAATAGCCCTGAAATTTGCGATAATGATCCAATGTGTATATTCGATTGGGATAATTATGAATGTGTTGAAATAGGGTCAGATAATGATTATTGTGATTGTATAATTGCACATACTCAGCGTTCTTGCAATGATATGAATGGGAGCTGGGAAATACCAGCTTGGGCGGAAGAGTGTATAGATTGTGATTGGGTAGAAAAAGAATGCATGCTTCCAATGCAACAACAGGATTGTTTCCATGGTTATGAAGACCCTTGTGCACAGTTTTTTAGTGGAGGGAATGAACATACTGAATGGGATGCTACTACCCATACCTGCACCAAAGCCTTCTCATTTTTTGAGGCAGGTACATGGGGTATGGGTTCAAATTGTTTAGACCTTACTTGGAATGATAATCCTGAACCAGAATGTAGTGATCCGCCGCTCCAAAGTGAAAATACCTGTTATTGTTTTGACTGTGAATGGAATGAATCAACAGGTAGCTGCACAGATTTCTCAACTATGGGTAGAACCACGGATCAGGCAAAGATGCGAAATTTCCAAGAGCTTATACATGAGTTGAGTGGAGGGAATTCAGACAATGATGAATGTATGGAATACCATATAATGAATAATGGAATGATTCATCTATTCTTGCCCGAGCCTGATGGTACTTGTCAGATTGTTACGATGACTCCGGTACCAACATCAGGATCGTAGATTCATAGAATTGTTTTATTTTCAAATAGAAATTTAGTATGGCAATCATTATACTATTTAATTTATATAATTGCGGTAAATTGATGCCGAAGAATATCTCTCGACGAAAAACTTTGTATTTGTCGACGAGATCATCGTAAATTATCACATCGAATGCAATAGCAAATCATAATAATAAATCAATAAGGAGAAAACGATGGCAGAAAAAGTAAAATCTACAGGTGTAACTAAACAATCTGGTTTTTTATACTTTCTCGATAAAAACGGACATGTATCCAGAACTAAAATGGCGCGTGGATCCGATAAAGGAGGAACCCCTGAAGTAGTTGCAAACGCCGGTGTTCAACGGGAATCCGGTTGGCTTTATTTCATTGATAAAGACGGCGATGTGGCAAGAGCAAAAATGGCTCGGGGTCGCAAATAGATTTAGATTGCAATCCTTTTAAAAGCCCCTCAGATATCTGAGGGGCTTTTTTTTATTCAATTTATGCTCTAAGTACACCAGTAATGCCCTTTAAATTTTCACCTTGAAAAATAACTTTTACTTTAGCGAACCATGATTTATTTAATCTGTCTACTTCAGATGTCATTTCTTTACTCTGTATGTTGCAATCTCCAAATGGAAGGCTTTCTTGATTTTGATCAGGGAACATCAGATATAACGGGGTTTTATCAAAATCAAAGGGAATACGCAGTTGTGGGTCTTGTTGAAGATGCTGCTGCCATTGTAGATATTGACGACCCTGCAAACCCTGTCATTGCTTCAACCATATCCGGGTCTGCTAGTATTTGGAGAGACCTGAAGTATTGGAATGAACATCTCTATATTGGTACAGAAGCTTATGATGGAATTAAAGTGGTTGATGTGAGTAACCCTTATCATCCTGAATTAGTATATACCATTACCAATGTGACCAACAGTCACAATATTCATATTGACAGTGATGGTTTCTTGTATATTGTGGGAGCACAAGGGCATGATATCTGGATTTTTGACTTGTCAAATCCCGCCCAGCCTCAGCATGTAGGCAGCTGGGATGGAGAATATCTCCATGATATAGATGTGTATAATGGTAAAATTTATGGGGCAGGAATCTACACTGGTCACTTCTATATCATTGATGTCTCAGATAAAACCAAACCTGAAACTCTGGTAAAACATTATACAGGAAGTGACGGAATCAGCACCCATGACTGTGCAGTGTTTAAAAATGAAAAAATATTAGTAACTGCCGATGAAAATTTAGGGGGTCATATTAAAATTTGGGATATTGAAGACTATGAAAATATTAATCTTCTCTCTGAATATCAGACCCATGAAAGCCATTCAGCCCATAATATTTATATCCGTTATGACCAGGAGACAGAAAAACCCCTACTCATAATCTCTTACTATGTGGACGGAACCCGGGTAGTGGATTTATCAGAACCCTCTCAGCCTGTGGAGGTGGGGTACTTTGATACCTCCCATTTGACAGGGCTCTATGATGGAAACTGGGGAACTTATGTTTACCTCCCCAGCGGATATATCATTTCCAGTGATCGCCAGAATGGTCTTTTTATTTTTTCGTCTCCCTTCACAGACACGAATTTAGAATGGAACGATTGCAGCGGACACCTGACAGATAATAATACTTGTTATGGGGATATCTATACTGCTGAGGAGAATATTCTTAACCAATTTATTGAAGTTAATCCAGCCCTTCAAGAATATGACTATGAAAATTTCACCAATTTTGCAGGAGGCCGTTTAAGCGAAATCAATCTTGCTGGATTCGACTTGGATTCAGTCATTATTCCCAATGACTTGGCAGATTTGGCGAATTTCAAAATATTAGACCTATCTTCAAATAATTTAACAGATCTTCCCTCCAATTTAACAGTCTTAGCTGACCTTGAACAATTAAATCTAAGAGATAATAATATAGCTGCATTGTCTAATGATATTTGCAATTTACCAATTGATTGTGAGGTTTTTCTCGGTGAGAATGACTTATGCGGAGAGGAAATATCTCCTTACCTTAATTGTATTTCTGACCCTGGATACCAATATTGCAGCGAGTGTTCCTCTGGTATCTGGAGCAGTGGATTTTGTCTGGATGGCGTTGATCTGGAGGTGTTGGATTCACTTTTTGTGTTGAACCCTCATTTAAATAACATTGACAAATATATCCTTCTGGCGGAGAATGGCACTCCTGCCTGGGTGGACGGTAAGCTCACCTATCTTGATTTCTCTTATGCCTTAATTGGTCAACTACCCAATAATATCGGGAAATGGGATAATCTGAAAGAACTGGTACTCAAAGGAAATAATTTATCACAGCTCCCCCAGGGAATTGGGGACATGGTTTCCCTTGAAAGTTTGAAACTCCATAATAATGTTCTATCAGAGGTTCCCACATCCATTGGTAATTTGCCAATGCTGGAGGAATTGTATCTCCCTGGGAACAATCTTAAAACCATCCCAAATGAAATCGTTCAGCTTCAAAATTTAAGAAAATTATTCTTAAATGAGAATTTTCTCACTGAACTCCCTTCTACAATCTGCGAATTACCCCCATCTTGTAATATTCAGGTGGCTGATAATTGTCTTACAGATTCTCCTTATTATGATTGCATTGAGGATCTGGGAGATCAGCAAAATTGCCTTTCTTTTATCAACACAGACTTTTCCCCTCAGAAAATAAAAATTCTACCACCATATCCAAACCCTTTTAATCCTCGGGTAACATTGCAATTGACATTGCCAACTTCCCAGTGGATTAAAACCAGTATATTTAATATTCAGGGGGAGCGTATTCAACCTGAAATCAGACAATTTGCTCATAAAGGGAATATGACCATAAACTGGCAGCCGCAGGATCAACCTGCAGGAATGTATTTTATTCAAATTAACGGAAATCAGGTATCAGAATCCCATAAAGTAATCTATTTAAAATAGTTACGAATTTACACATTTGAATGTAAAATAATACAAGTCGTCACTGCAGTTAACCTTGTAAATTTTCTGCTTTCCTCAGCGGGAAATTCAGTCTATTGAAGCAACTATTTTATATATTTATTCTTCTGTTAGGGTGTACAACTGAACCCCAAAATATAGGGGGGTGTACAGACCCTTCTGCCTGTAACTTTTCACCTTCAGCAAATGAAGATGATGGCAGCTGTGCTGTCCTTGACTGTGACGGTATCTGCGGTGGCAGCGCTTACTTCGATGCCTGTGGGTATTGTGATGACGACAAAGAAAATGACTGTCAGCAGGATTGTAATGCCATCCTTTCTGAAATTGCAATTGATATTGAAGGATTTTCCTGCGAGGATGATCAAAGCCAAAATTATAATTGTAATGATTTAGAGGCAATTTTGAATATTATGCTGTCCAATCCACAGTCTTTACATCAGGGAATGGATAAGGATAGTAATCAGGTCATTACTGTTTTTGAATATGGTTTTCAAAACTGGACTGACGGAAGATTAACTTCTCTTGATTTGGATTATGATGAAAACATAATTGTACCCCGAGATTGCAATTTCCGTTTAACTGTTCTGCCGGAAGAAGTGGGCAGATTAAATGCACTTACCTCTCTGACGGTTAAAAATAATGAATTGACAAAACTCCCCAAAAGCATTACCCAATTAACCAATTTGCAGGAACTTATAATTGAGTCTAATGAAATTACAGAACTTCCTGCTGATTTAGGGAATTTGAGTAAATTGCATACCCTATATGCCTATCGAAACCAATTGACGCAGCTGCCTGAAAGTATTACTACCATAGATAGTCTGCAGGTTCTATGGCTGCATCATAACCACATTCAGACTTTACCGGAAAATATTGGAGAATTGAATCTGTTGGAAGAGCTTTGGCTGCACCATAATCAATTAACTAATATTCCGCAATCTATTGGTGAATTGTCTCAATTGAAAAGTTTGAAACTGGATTATAATCAATTAGGATCACTCCCAACAAGTATCTGTAATTTAGCTGCTGAAGCATCTGGAGTCCTGGAATTTAATTTTTCCATATCTAATAATTTAACCTGCCCGGAATATCCTGTCTGCGTGGATTTAGTTATAGGATATCAGGATTGCGACTCCTGCAGCAGTGGATACCTCATTGGGGATGGTTCTGCAGGAGAATTCGGGGAATCCAGTGAATGTCTTCATATTGACGATTGGAATTTCCTTAGTGAAATCATTGATGCTAATCCTGTGTATTCAGGTCTTCTGCCGGTCGATATTGTCCACCACTCACATTGGAATCCCAGTAATTCTTTCAATCGTCTTAATGAACTGCGCCTTGAGCATGATGGTCTCAGCAGTACGCTGCCTGAAAGTATAGGAAATTTGGACAGTCTGAAAATTCTACGCCTGACCAATAATAAATTAACTGGTAGTATTCCGGAGTCCATTGGTAATTTGACTGTTTTAGAGGAAATTAAGGTGAATGTAAATTATTTTGGCTGCTACCTTATTGATGAAACTACAGGAAATTGCAGGGAAGTCTGCAGCATTGAAAATGGATGTAGTTCTGAACTTCCGGAAAACCTTACGCAGCTTACCAAACTTGAAAAGTTTAATTTTAAGGATAATTATTTTACAAAGCTTCCTGATAATATGGAGCATCTTACTTTATTAAAACAGATTACAGTCAGGAATAATTTTCTTCAGGGTGAGCTTCCCTTTAATTTTACCCAATTACCAAATTTAACCTGGTTTGATATTGCAAATAACAAAATGAGCGGTTCAATTCCGGAAGATATTTGTAATCTGCCAGAATTATATAAAACATTTTTTACCGCTAATTATTTTTGTCCCCCCTATCCTGAATGTTTGACAGTGGAAGAGATTGGAATGCAAAATACAAATAATTGTAGCGAATAAAATTCTTTGGTCTAATAGAACATTAGCTTTAAATTTAACGATTGGAATAAAGGAGTAGAAGGAGTATCATGCAAAAATTATTACTATTAACCATTGTTGCTTGCGGATTTGTTTTTGCTGGCCAAGAAGGCGGAAATTCGACAACAAAATCAAGTCAATCCAAGTATGCTTTTGTTGAAGATACCGGTCAGGATGACTTGGACCCTGAAGGCAGACGCAGAGGTGGAAAAGGCAACAGAAAACGCAGACGCGGTGGCAACGGATTAAGATAGATACAATTTTTATCAATAACAAAAAACCCACGAATTTTCGTGGGTTTTTTTGTTTATAATCAATTTATGATACTATTTTATGTTTCCAGAATTAAATTGGCGATTTGAACTAAATCAAGAATATTTACTACTCCATCCTGCGTATAATCGGCGGCACATTCAAAAGCTGGAGTTGCCAATTCAAGGATCAGATTTGATATCTGAACCAAATCCAGAATATTAATGTGTCCATCGCCATTTACATCTGCAAGTTCCGCCCCGCAGTTTTCTGAGGTTAGGGAAATAAAGCCGGTACGCTGTCTGTTCCCCCTGTCCATATTCCAGTGAAAATTTACATTGCCTTCCATCTTATAATCCATAACGGTAAAGTTATTTCCTGCACCACCCATGACTTCTAAGTCTCCATCTCCATCCAAATCAACGAATGCAGGTGCTCCCTTAAAAGGAGAACTATTCATAAAGGGGGAATATGGAAATGGATTACCATCAATATGAAAGACTGCCATTTCACCAAATTCTGATAATGCCAATACTTCAGGCTGATTATTGTTGTTTAAATCAGCAAACACTACGGAACCCAAAATATCACCATTTAAGGATTGAGGCCAGCCAGGTAGAAGCTCACCCTCTAAAGTTAAACCATAAACTGTATCATCTTTTGATCCGAAAAAGATTGCAGGTATATTATTTACCAAAGTAAAGGAAGGAGAAGTTAGTACCTTGTCACCTGTTTGAAAGGAAAAATGCAGCTCTCCATGAGAATTTAATACATAGAGATAATCATCATTACACCCGGCGGCAATGTAGATTTCTCCGTCATACTCCAATACAGAAGGTGCGGATTGAAACTTATCTCCTCCTTTAAAAGGGAATCCGTCTAATGCAGTTCCATCAGACTGAATTACATGGAGGTAATCATCGTCTGTTCCCAAGATAATTTCATTAGTACCATCAGCATTGACATCGGCTATTGCAATACCTCCCTTTACTTTTTCGTCAAAGTTCAGCGGGAAGCCGTCAACATTACTACCATCTGGATTGATAACATAAATTTTATTATTAGGAGAATATCCTGCGAAAGCAATTTCCAGTTCATTGTCTTCGTCAAGATTACCAATGGCAGGGGTACCTATGAGATAAGTGTCTGTTTCATACTCTATAAGAACACTCAGGTAATTAAAAATGATGAGGGATTTACTTTTCGAGGGGATGACAATTTCTGGTAAGCCATCATCATTCAAATCTGCAGCAGCAGGGGAACCCCAAATTTGGTTTCCTGTATCAAATGGATATATAGAATTAATTATCTCACTCCCATCTTCCCTGTATATCCTTATCATTCCATCATAGTCTCCAATGATGATTTCATTGCTGCCATCTCCATGCCAATCTATAACTAATGGACTGGAGCGAATCTCAGCTGTTTGCAGGGGGAAACCTGCTTGGTTAAGGGTAATATCTAATGGGTAGGTAAATTCATCCGAATAGAGAGTGGTTTCTCCTTCATCTTCAAATTCAGCATGTAGGATAAAATATACATCGGCAGATTGCAATGTCTCAATATCGTTAATGATAATATTGGTTGATGCTTCTATTGGTGTTCCATTCGCGGGGAGGGTATTAAAGGTAAGGGTAGGGGGATCGAACTGAATCCAATCAACTGATGAAGAAAGGGTGCCCGTCACATTTTCACCCATTCCGGGTCCGCTTTCCACAGAAGCGGCAAGGGTAAAGATTGCCGACTCACCGGGATTCAAAACTCCGTCACCATCTGAATCTCCGCTGATTGCCAGCATTTCTGACTGAACAAAAATATTTGAGTAGGTAAATTCAATGATGTCTCCTGCAGGACCAATATCCCGAAGGTTTAATCCACCGGGATAATCTCCATATAAGAAAGAGGAGGGATTGGTAGAGTCATTAAACTCTGTTCTGCCAGTTTCAGCACTGAACACCGCTTCATTGAGATTTCCGCTGTTATAAGTGGTACCACCGGGTCGGTAAAGATATACTTCGTCAGGAGGACCGTTCGCATTACCATTCAGATTGGCATTGATGCGATAAATAAGCATTCCTGAGTCATTCCCTGGTGTATTGATTTCATAAATACCCTCTTTTAATCTGTATTCCACCACAAAAAACTCAGTATTTGAATTTGGAGAGGCAATGCGAAAACAACTATTGTCCTGAAATTGAAGGGGGAGGAGAGGATATATTCCCATTTGTGTAATTTCGGGGCAGTCAATCCAGTTGCCATATTTATGTTTCATCCAGGCTGACATATATTGCGGGGTATCTCCGCTGCCGTCCATCACATCCCACCCTCCTGCTGCTGTTGGGCCAGATCCGGCATAATGGTATAAATCCGGTGCGCCTAAAGAGTGGAAAAATTCATGGCAAAGGGTTCCCACATTGAAATAGCCACCACTGGCAAGGTTTAAATTGTAAGCATCTACCACTGCCCCATTGATATACACATTGAAACTAAATAGTGACCATCTGTGAGGCCAGAGAAGATCGCTCCAACCATCTGGTGACCCTGAAACCAGGAAGGTAACATTATCCACCCAACCATCATCATTTCCATCCACATCCATTTCCGGTGGGATTTCTACGGATACGAATTCCACTGCATTTTTCAGGAGGGTATGTTCCCGAATGGTCACATTGGCATCCGTATATCCATTTGGATTGGTCTGGGCATTATAGGGTTGATAATAAGACCGGGGATGTTCATCCTGGTAGGATAGATTTGTATTCATATCGCAGATGGGATAGTGATGGGTATTTACCTCTAAAAGGGAATAAGACACTTCATCGTAATAATGCTTCATGGAAGGACCATCTGGTTTATTGAATAGTTCATCCATGATATACCGGGGTGTGCCAAACTCCCCCTCATCAGCAAAGCGAATGAAAATGTTGATATTGTTTATGGTACCAATAGTGGGGGCATCTCTGCTGCCATTTCTTACTTTAAATCTATCCCTTCTTTGTAAATATTCTTCCCTCGAAATAGTAATTCCCGGCTGGAAATAAACATTTTCAGGGAGAGCATGATCAACTTGAAACTCAGAAGGAACTACTTTATTTTCATTATGGGTAGCGTAGTAATAATATCCGTCCTCCTCGGACTGTATAATAGTAAAATTGTCCTCAGTATGTAACCTCACATAGAATTCATCTCCCGAGGATAATGCTTCAATGCTGCTGCCATCTGGTTGGTGAAGAGTGACAGGAATATCCTTCAATTTGGCACCAAATCCTATGGAATGAATTCCAAGGGAGATCATGACTAATATTTTAAATAAGTCCATATAATATGTGTTGTTTCAAGTTGTAGAAATTACAATCAAATAAATGCCCTATTCTAACGAGAATAGGTATTAAATACATAAGATGAAAATTACAAAGTTATTAAATATAACCTTCCCTCTATTTATGTTATTTAATGTAACAATTCGTTTAATACTAATTGAACAATTGTAAATTTAACAGAGGATAGTTTATTTTTTTTATTCTTTAGGGGAAAGAAGATGCATTTCATTTATATATTTATTACACTTACTTCAATCAGTCTGGGGCAAATGATGACTCCGGTAGATATTTTTTATTCCAGTGAAGAAAATATTGCAGGTTTTCAATTTAGTGTAGATAATGTAGAAATTATTTCTGCTTCCGGAGGAGCTGCTGAAGCTAATGGATTCATGGTTTCTACAGGAAATAACACCGTTTTGGGGTTCAGTTTAACGGGCTCCTTTATCCCTGCAGGGAGTGGTGTTTTAACAACTTTAGAAGTGAATGGAAGTGACCCTTGTATCGGATATATCATTTTATCAGGGGAGGGCGCAAATGTCCTTGACGCAGAGATTCAAGAGTGTTTAACCATTCTCTGCACTTCACCTGTATTGGGATGTACAGATGAAACCGCTTGTAATTATAATCAAGATGCAGATACAAATGACGGCTCATGTGAGTATCCTGAGGAACACCACGATTGTGAAGGGAACTGTATTTCTGAAATAGACTGTCTGGGAGAATGTGGAGGAAATGCTGTAATAGATGAATGCGGTATATGCGACGGTTCCGGGATACCAATTGGCCATTGCGATTGTAACGGGAATATATTTGATTGTAATTGGGTTTGTGGCGGGAGCGCTGAATTAGATGAGTGCGGAGTCTGTGAAGGGGATGGATCCTCCTGTTTAGTGGTCACCTTATCTTTTGGAAGCATCACAGATAACTCATTAGAAATATGGATGGAAAACCCCATTGAAGTCGCTGGATTTCAGTTTATGTTAAGTGGTCTTGATATAAATGGTGCATCCGGTGGTGCAGCAGAAGAAAATAATTTTATGGTTTCCACAAGTTCAAACACTGTAATCGGATTTTCCTTGTCAGGAGATGTTATTCCAATGGGTAATTCTTTACTCACTCAACTCTCCTTTTCAAATATAACTGGGGATGACATATGTCTTTCTAATGCCGTCATTTCTTCTGACGATGGGGATGCAATAGATTATGAAGTTGGAAATTGTTTGAGTCCTTCTGATTATTTTAACGGAGGTTGTACTGACGAAGAAGCATGCAACTATACTGAAAATCTAGAATATGATAATGGATCCTGCACCTATCCGGAAGAAAATTTTGACTGTGAGGGTAACTGCCTTCTGGAATATGACTGTTCCGGAATATGTGGGGGAAATTCTGAAGTTGATACCTGTGGTGTTTGTAATGGTACCGGTCCTGAAGAAAACCATGACTGTGAAGGAAATTGTATTGTTGAATTAGATTGTGAGGGTAATTGTGGAGGAATGCAATCCTTTGACGAATGTGGAGTCTGTGGTGGCGATGGCAGTACCTGTGATAATCCGGAAGCAACGATAAGTTTCGGTGATTTAGGTGGAGATATACTGGTAACCGTGCAGTATGCAGACCCATCCGGTGAGATTTGCCTGATAAACCCAATTCTATCTGATCCTCTGGGGGGTGGAATTTCAACTCTGACAGGATTTTGTATTAGCACAGAAGAAAACTGGGGTGCAATTGATATATATTATAATTCATCTGTAGATGTTGCAGGTTTTCAATTTGGATTAACAAATGTAACGATTACAGGTATAACAGGGGGATTGGCTTATGATGCAGGATTTACCATCTCAAATTCCTCTGAAACTATTGTAGGATTTTCATTATCCGGAATTTCATTGTCCGCAAATGGAGTTGTTGGTTGTTTTGATTTAAACGCATGCAATTACAACCCTGAAGCAAACATTAATGGAGTCTGCCATTACTATTTCGATTGTGCAGGTATTTGTGGTGGACAAAGTGAATTAGATAGTTGCGGTATCTGTAATGGACCAGGAGCACAGATTGAATGCTGGGATGGAGAAATAGTGTGTAATCAAAATGATTGCAGTGAAGAACCAGTTTTTGAAGATGTTGATTATTTAACGGATATCCAACCTGTATTTAATGCAAATTGTACTTATTATTGTCATACAAATGGCGGTGTATATCAAGGGGGACTTGATTTAACCTCTTATGATAATCTTATGGCTGGGAATAGTGATAATGGTCCGGTAGTAATCCCAGGTGATAGTGATAATAGTATTCTCATCCAAAAGCTTAGCGACAATCCTCCTTTTGGAGCTCAGATGCCAAATTATAATCCACCTCTTGATCCTGAAACTATTGCACTCATAGCAGCATGGATTGATGAAGGGGCATTGCCAGGAGATGATGACGGTTCAACACCTCAAATTTATGGATGTACTAATCCCATTGCAGAAAATTATAATCCTGAAGCTACCATTGATGATGGCAGCTGTATCTATCCTCCTCTTGGTAATTTATCCTTTGGGTATTATGATACTGAAAATTGGACAATTGACATTAATTTAGATTGTGAATACCCCGTGTCAGATTTTCAATTTGATATTACCGGTTTGTGCGATTTAGAAACCTATGCACAAGTAGCTGGAGGGGCTGCAGAAAATGCAGGATTTACCATTAATCTTGTTGGGAATACAATTATTGGCAGCTCAAACGGAAAATATATTCCTGCTCATAGCGGACATCTTTTAACTGTAGATTTTGGATGTCATGATGATTTAGAAATTTGTTTTGAAAATTCTACCATCACAACTTATGCAGGAATTGAATATGAGGCGATTTTATCTGATTGTATCCCCTTTGAGGATAACTCAGGCTCTGATAATTCCGGTGGTGATGGCAGTAGTGACGGAGGAGGATTTTGTGATAATGGATATGTAGAGGATTGCTCTGGAGATGGTGACTGTTGTCCTGATAGTTGGATTGGTGATGGATATGGTGATTGTGAAGATCAAGCATTTGGTTGTGATTTAACCTGCTATGATAATGATGGCGGGGATTGTGCTGATGAAGGTGATGGGTCCACTGGAGGTGGTTCAGAAATATGCAATGAATGTGTATATGATTTTTCCGTATTTGGCTCAGAATGCTGTGACACTGCCTGGGAAGAATTTGGTGAATCTTGTACGGACCTCGAGGCGATTTATGGTTGGGATTGTTCCGGTTGTAATTGCCCAGGGGATAGTGAACCTGAAGATGAAGTTACTTTAACGATAAATATTGCTCCCGGCTGGAACTGGTTTTCATTGAATGTTGAAGCTGATATGAGTTTGCAAAATGTAATGTCTTCTTTAAATTCAACTGAGGGTGATTTTATTAAATCTGCTTCCGCTTCTGCAACTTATTATCCGGATTTTGGATGGTATGGAGGATTAGAGGAATTAGGGGTAACGGGAATGTATAAATTTCAATCAGCTGTTGAAGATGTTCTGGAGTTTTCAGGAATTCCCATTAATCCTGCTGCTACTCCCATTCCTCTGTCACCGGGATGGAATTGGATAGGGTTTACTCCCCAATATGATGGCCCTATCAATGATGCACTTGCTTCAGCATTGACAAATCCGGGAGACTTCATTAAAAACCAGTCAGCCTCTGCCACTTATTATTCAGATTTTGGTTGGTATGGCGGAATGGAAGTAATGGGTCCAAATGAAGGATATATGTTTAGTGTAGCAGAATCATCTGAACTTATCTATCCCGACTTCGAGCCAGATGATGCACTAACCCGTAAATCTACAGTGAGAATTCTACCGGAAGTAATTTCTCATTGGAATATCAATCCTCATGCATTTGAATTTAATGGTACTATTACTCTAAGTATTGAGGGGAATCCAGATGCGGAAGGTGATTATATTGCAGCATTTGCAGGTGAGGAATTACGAGGAGTTACAGAAAGAATATACTTCCCCTTTGGGGACAGTTATATGTATTCACTAATGGTTTATAGTAATACTGAAGAGGGAGAAAAATTAACTTTTAAGCATTATAATAGTTTTACCGGCAAAATAGATTTATACCAAGAATCTATAGAATTCAGTTCAGACATGATTGTTGGGGATGGCTTTAATATGTTTAAATTGAGTAGGAAAGTAAATAACAGTATACCAGATTCCTACGGTATAACAGAGGCTTATCCAAATCCATTTAATCCGGTTACACATTTTAGTTATTCAATTCCTGAAGACGGATTTGTTCAATTATCCATCTTTGATATAAATGGCAGAAAAATGCAGGAATTAGTGAATCAATGGCAATCTGCAGGAATATACCCCGTTGAATGGAACGCAACAGATTTTTCCAGTGGTGTTTACATTATTAAAATGATATCAAATGACGTACTTTCCACCCAAAAAATTGCCTTGATAAAATAAACTTAAAATTCCATTTTAATTTAAATTGTCCGTATTTAATTACTACCCTGAAGTAATTAGAATTAATACTACTCTGCCAATTTTTCCGCTTTAGAATAGAATAAAAACTTAAATAAATTAATGGCTCGGTTTTTGCTGCAGAAGTGGGCAATTGAATTAAAATATTGGAGTAACGAATGGCGGATAATCCCCCTAAAACACCTGAAAATAAAGAAAATGCCTTAGAAATATATCCTGTACTTCCTCTGCGGAATACAGTCTTATTTCCTCAACAGATTATACCTATTTATGTAGGCAGAGAGCAGTCATTAAAACTGATAGCTGATCTCCCTAAAGATGGCAAAAAATATATTGTTGTAGTAGCCCAAAAAGATGGCAGTATCGAAAATCCCAAAACAACCGATATGTATGAGGTGGGGACTTTGGCTATGGTGATGAAGGTATTTGATATGCCCGATAAATCCCGCTCTGCTATTGTACAGGGATTAGACCGCGTAAAAGTCAGTAATTATCTTGATCCTGACCCTTATTATAAAGGTTTGGTGGAGAAGGTCCGTGGTACAGCAACTCCCTCTCCGGAACTAGAAGGCATTACCCTGAATCTGCAGGAAATATTCAAACGACTTATTGAAATTGCTCCTTATTTAAGTGAAGAGCAGTACAATGCACTTAGCAATATCCAGAATCCCGGAAAATTAGCGGACAAAGTGATAGCCCTCATGAATATTTCTACCAATGAGAAGCAGGATGTTCTGGAAGAATTGGACATTAAAAAACGGTTGGAAAAAGCCACTGTACTCATCAACCGGGAAATTCACAGAATTGAATTGGGTGAGAAAATTCAATCTGATGTGCAGGATGAAATTTCAAAATCACAACGGGAATATTTCCTTCGTGAGCAAATGAAAGCAATCCAGAAAGAGTTGGGTGAAGACGGCGGCGGCGTGGAATTGGACGAGCTGGACGAAAAAATTAAAAAAGCAAAAATGCCGGAAAAGGTGGAAAAAGTTGCCCGGAAAGAATTGACGCGTATGCAGAAAATTCCTGCTCAGTCTCCTGAATATACAGTTGCCCGTACTTATTTAGACTGGCTGGTTGAACTACCCTGGTCGAAAGAATCTAAAGATAATGAGGATATTGAGTTTGCACAAAAAGTATTAGATGATGATCATTACGGTTTAAACAAAGTGAAGGAAAGAATCATTGAACATTTGGCAGTGCGGAATCTGAAAAAATCCCGGGCAAAAAAAGGGGAGAGAATGAAGTCTCCCATTCTGTGTTTTGGAGGTCCTCCCGGTACAGGGAAAACATCCATCGGTAAATCCATTGCTAAATCAATGGGCAGGGAGTTTGTGCGCATATCTCTTGGCGGTGTTCGGGATGAAGCTGAAATCAGAGGCCATCGAAGAACCTATATTGGTGCACTCCCCGGAAGAATAATCGCCAGCTTGAAAAAAGCCGGAACCAATAACCCAATTTTCATGCTGGATGAAATTGATAAACTGGGTATGGATTTCAGAGGTGACCCCTCCAGTGCGCTATTGGAAGTTTTAGACCCGGAACAAAACTTTTCCTTTAATGATCATTACCTTGAAGTGGACTTTGACCTGTCGAATGTCATGTTCATTACCACTGCAAACCGTGTAGATAAAATTCCCGGGCCATTGAGGGATCGTATGGAAATTCTGGAATTTTCAGGGTATATATTAAGTGAAAAACTGCAGATAGCAAAAGATTACCTCATGCCTAAGCAGATTAAGGAACATGGTTTACGGAAACGGGAAATTAAATTCACTGATAATGCATTGAGTCTGCTTATTGAATCTTACACCAGGGAAGCAGGGGTGCGGAATCTAGAACGCCAGATTGCCAATGTTTGCAGAAAAACAGCCAAAGATATTGCCTCCGGGAAGCAGAAGTCCGTTTCAGTCAATGAAGAAAAAGTATTCGAATATTTAGGGCCGAAGAAATTCCTGCCTGAAGTTGCTGAGAGAGCCAACCAGCCTGGTGTGGTAGTAGGTCTTGCGTGGACGGCATTTGGCGGAGATATCCTTTTCATTGAAGCTACAAAAATGCCGGGGAAGGGTGCCCTGAAACTTACCGGTAAGCTTGGAGATGTGATGAAGGAATCTGCTCAGGCTGCCTATTCTTATGTACGCTCAAATGCACAAAAACTTGGATTGGATCCCGGCTTTTATAAAAAGTTTGATATTCATGTACATGTACCTGCAGGGGCTATCTCTAAAGACGGACCTTCTGCCGGAGTGGCAATGATCACCTCAATAGTATCATTATTATTGAATAAATCGGTGAAGGAAGGTTTCGGAATGACAGGGGAAATATCCCTTCGAGGAAATGTACTCCCTATTGGGGGTCTGAAAGAAAAATCCACCGCTGCCCATCGGGCGGGATTGAAACATATTCTGGCACCTGCTCTCAATGAAAAAGATTTGGAAGACATCCCCAAGACAGTATTGGATGATGTAAAAATATCCTTTGTTAAGGATGTGACTGAAGTATTGAATTACAGCTTAGGAATTGATTTAGAAAATCCTCCAAAACCTCGAAAAAGAACTTCAACTATAGCTGCAGAGGCGTAATAAATTATACGCTCTGCATTTGGTGATCAACATCCTGATTACCAATAGTCAATGATATTGGGCGAGTAACTCCCGCCTTCATTTTATTACGGCGGACAGGCAGTTGGATTTTATTTGACAGTCATAATTAATTGAAGACAGTTCCATCGTAACTGCAGATAGGTTGTGTAGATGGACAGTGTTTCAAAAATAGAATAACATATTGGGCGAGTAACTCAGTTGGTTCAGAGTTCCTGGTTTACACCCAGGCGGTC
>CAZKEL010000044.1:0-20854 GCA_964551815.1 uncultured bacterium | reverse complement strand
TCAAACATGGGTACAATAGTCTGAACCCCATCCACAACTGGGCCCCATTCACCAATGTGTGCCATTCCTAAAAACCCCAGGGTTATTCCCACCATATAAATCAGCATGGTCTTTTTGCGGTTTTTCATGGTGTCAGAAATAAGGCCCCCCAGAGGTCTGGCGAATAAATTCACAAATGCAAATGAAGAAGCAATGACGCCGGCGAGGGTTGCAGTCATGATGTAGTTTCCTTCATTGTTCGTGAGGGTAGAAAAGGTATTTTCAAAAAACATAGGCAGCATGGATACAACAGCAAGTTCTGCTCCGAAATTTGCGAAATAAGTACTGTTCAAGGCAGCAACTGAAGACCAGTGATACTTATCCTCTTCAGGTACTCCCTTTTTTAAATAGGGAAGATTTACCTGCAGAGTTTTAATCACATGCCCAATAAAAATTAGAACTAAAATTCCATAGACCATAGTGAGGATATCACCTGAAATCAGAGGTACTCCATCCACCTGTACATTTCCAATTCTCCAGGCAAGTACACCCATAGCACCAACTAAAGGGAAAGACCATACAAGGTACTGCCCCAAATCAAGCCATGAAGAAACCATCATAGGCTCAGTTTTTTTTGTTTTAGGAATGGGTTTAGCAGGGTCATGGTCCTTTACCAGGAAGAAATAAATGAATCCATAAACAAAGGAAACAGCTGCGTTCACTGCCAGTGCATAACGCCAGGCATCTCCGTCTAACCCTAACTGAATCTGGAAAAAATGCAATGCAATCCAAGGCATTGTCATAGCGGCCCATGCTGATCCGAAATTTCCCCAGCCCGCGTAAAAGCCCTCTGCACGGCCAATCATTTTGGGAGGGAACCAGTTGGCTACCATCTTTATTCCCACTACGAAGCCGGCACCGATGGACCCCAAAATGAGCCGGGAAACCAATAACTGAGTGAAGGAATTTCCAAAAGCAAACAGCCAGGCAGGAATTGCCATGACAACCATCAATCCGGAAAATACTATCCTGGGTCCGTACCTGTCTATGAGGGCCCCTATAATTATGCGGGCAGGAATGGTAAGAGCAACATTGGATATGGCCAGAACTTTTAAATGATCTTTGGTTAACCAACCTACATTTTTTAACATGGTGGTGGCCAGAGGTGCCATATTAAACCAAACATAAAAGGTAATGAAAAAAGCTATCCAGGTAAAATGAAGAACCCGGATGCGTTCCCTGCCAAAGTCCAGCAATTCAGGTACATTTCTATTATTTTTTCTTGTATTCATTCGTTTAGAATTTAGATTTTATACAGTGATTATGATATTGGCTTTCTGATCTTTTTCCGGTTCCAGTTCCAGCGGACAACCTGAGTTTTTCGCCAGAGGTATGGATTAGGAACTACCAGTACATGAACAAGTCTTGTAAAGGGAAACAATAGTATGATGGAATATGCAGAAATAATATGTGCCTTCACCATAATTGGCAGGTTTCCTATATAACTCAAATCAGGACTCAGTTTAAAAACAGACCATAAATAGGGAGTGAGAGAGGCAGCAAACCATGAAGAACCCCAGCGATAAAAATAGGCTGTGTACAGACCGGTGACAATTTGAATCACCAGAAATGTAAGCACCAACCGATCTGCTTTTGAAGTAACAATGCGTGCCATAGCGTTGGTTTTTCGACGTAGAATAATATTAATCAATCCAATGAGAGTAAGCAGTCCAAAAATGAATAGAGATACTTCCATAATGTAGAGGCGCAGGGGAACTGAATTCCACCAGAGAACCGTTTCGGGAAGCAGGAACCAAATGATATGGGCAAAGAGAATGGTGATTATTCCATAATGAAAAGGTACCAATGCCCAGAAATGCTGCCGATTTTCCAGAAATTGAGAAGATAGACTTGAATAAGTAAAAGCCTTAGACCTGTATCGCTGAATCGTCACCAGGAAAAAAGTGAAAATAGTAATATAGGGATACATGGAAAAGAAAAAGGTGTCCATGAAATTTTTAAATTGGTCCATCAAACTTCTCCCTCCTTATTGTTGAAATGACATTGAAAATATTTCAGTAAAAAACAGATCACATTTTGATAAGGATTTTCTGTTCCTTCAAAACCTTTCAGAATTTTTTTCATTGCAGGCAAAACATATTTCTGAACAAATATTTCTTGATCTTCCGGGGATATACCTGGTAGCACCGCCAGAATATGGGACAGATGATCCGGTAATTCTGACGATTCATTAATCCCCTGTTGGCGCAGCATCTCTCTGATTTTTACCATAAATACTCCGCGCTGATATGCCTCACCGTATAAATGCCAACCTAAATCAAGACAGGTTCCAGGGTTCATATCAAAGGTTTGAGTAAACATTTCCTGAAGATTGCTCAATTTTGTATCATACATGAACCAGCAAAACTTTTCAAGTTCACTGCTGCCACTATCCTCGTTTCCAGAAAATTTCAGTGCACTGATTTTGGTAAGATTCTCCTTAACGGGATAAGTAATCAGGGGAATATACTGTTGTGTATCTAATTCCATTACAGTCCTCTGGCAGGTGCTTCTCTAAATCCAAAGCCTGCTTCCTGTTTATGTTCTAATGGATCCTTCATCATTTCTATGGCTTCTTCTCTGTGGGCAGCAGGAATAACAAAGCGTTCTTCAAAGGTACATAGGGAGGTTAACTTGTATATACTTTCTGCTTCTTCGGGAGTACAATCGGCTTCAAGCAACGCCTTTTCTGCATCTAACATTTCAATATCTCCAACGGTGAACGCCCTCCTGTAGGCCCTGATTGCAGATTGTTTTTTTAATACATATCTCAGATGTGCTTCATTACCACCTCCAAACATAGATGCTAAATATTTAATTGGCGCTCTGGCTTTATCAAAATCCGGGAAATATTCTTCATTAATATTTCTAATTGTTTCTCCTTCCTGAGCCGACATTACCGGCAGCATGGGAGGTACATAAAAGAGCATGGGAAGCGTTCTGTATTCAACATGAGGAGGCAGAGCAATTTTCCAGTTTTTAACAAATTTATAAACCGGGGAGTTCTGGGCTGCTTTAATTGTAGATTCAGCAATTCCATTTTCACGAGCTGCTTTTATCACTTCAGGGTCAAAGGGATTTAAGATCATATCCCGCTGGGCATCCACCAATTCCAAATCAGATTTTTTTGCGGTGGATTCAATTTTTTCTGCATCATAGAGAAGAACTCCCAGATAACGGATTCTCCCTACACAAGAATGGAAACAAGCAGGAGCCTGTCCCGTTTCAACCCGGGGAAAACAGAGAATACACTTTTCAGATTTACCTGTATTCCAGTTATAATATGTTTTCTTATAGGGACAGGCAGAGATACAGGATCTCCAGGCTCTGCAGCGTTCCTGATCTAACAAAACAATACCGTCTTCCCCCCTTTTGTACAAGGCACCAGAAGGACAGGAAGCCACACAAGAAGGATTCACGCAGTGGTTACATATCCGTGGAAAGTAGAACATCATCAGCCGTTCAATGGCAAAGAGCTGTTCCCGTTGTTCATCACTTAGCACCTCCAGGTTCAGGTCATTTTCTGCATATACAGGAGACCCGGATAAATCATCATCCCAGTTAGGCCCTGCTTCAATATCTATATAATCACCAGTAACCATAGATACTGGTTTGGCAGTGGGTTGATCATCAGACTGAGGCGAGTCAAATAAATCCTTATACCTATAAGACCAAGGCTCATAATAATCATCCATGGTGGGCATGTTAGGATTATGGAAAATATTGGTGATAGTTTCCATTTTTGAAGTGGATCGCAGTTTTAATTCACCATTTACTAATTCCCAACCGCCTTTGTATTTATCCTGATCTTCCCAACGGGTAGGGAAGCCGGTTCCCGGTTTAGTTTCCACATTGTTCCACCACATATACTCCGTTCCTTTACGATCTGTCCAAATATTTTTACAAGCTATGCTACAGGTATGACAACCAATACATTTATCCAGATGAAATACCATTGATATCTGTGATCTAATATCCATACTTTTTTCCTTTACCAGTTCAGGCTGGGGAGTTTGCGAACCATGATAAAAGTATCACGGTTAGCACCCGTTGGTCCCCAATAGTTAAAATGATATGTAAACTGCCCATACCCACCTACCATGAGATTGGGCTTTAATCTGGCACGAGTTAAACTGTTATTCATTCCTGCCCGTTTATTTCCACGCAGGGGAGATTTTGGTACAGAAAGGGTTCTTTCAGTGGCATGGTAAATAATAACAATACCTCGCGGGATACGAGCACTTACATTGGCTCGGGTTACTACTACTCCATTATCATTAAACACTTCAACCCAGTCATTGTCCACAATATCTAATTCTTCTGCATCTTTATCATTTATCCAGAAGGGTTCCACACCGCGGCTGAGGGTTGACATTCTATGATTATCTCCATAAGTTGAATGGATGTGCCATTTCCCGTGGGGTGTGAGATAATTGAACAACTTCGTGCAATGCTCCTGTTCACTTATTGTTAACTCAGCATATTGGGTAGGAGTGGGTTTAGGTTTATAGGTAGGGAGATGCTCCCCAAATTGAATATAACCAGGATGGTCTAAATAAAAATGCTGCCTCCCGGTGAGCGTACGCCAAGGCACCAATCTTTCCACATTATAAGTAAATGGGGAATAAGCCCTTCCATTTTCCGTTAATCCAGACCACATGGGGCTGTTCAACAACCGTCTTGGTTGAGAACAGAGATCGTCAAAAGTTACTCTGAATCCCCTATTTTTCTCCGCTAAATCTGTTAAGACTAATCCTGTCTTTTTCTCCATGTTGGCATAGGAACGATAGGCTAATTCACCGTTGGTAACCGTAGCCAGAGTCAGAATAATATTTGCTACATCCCGTGCATCTTTAAGAGAGGGGTAGATATTGTCATTCCATTCTTCCACAGGATGTTCACGGGTCAACTGCTCATATTCATCCTTTACATCATAATTGGTACCATGGGCTCCTAATCCATTTGAAGGTATATTGGGACCATAGGAAATATATTGATTGTACAGATTTGTATAATCCCGTTTCACAATTTTCATTCCCGGCATGGTTTTTCCTGGTACTGCCTCCGTCTCACCGTGTATCCAATCTTTAATTTCCGCCTGGGCAATCTCAGCTGGTGAATCATGTGACAAGGCAGTTGACACCAAATCTTCCACCGGTTGAGGATAATGGTTTTTTGCAATTTGTGAAAAAGTCTTAGCAATGGATTTAAATATGTCCCAGTCAGATTTTGATTCCCAGGCAGGAGGAACTGCTTCCTGCAGAGGATGAATAAAGCTATGCATATCAGTTGAATTTAAATCAGCTTTTTCATACCAAGTTGCTGCAGGGAGAACAATGTCAGAGTACAATGCAGAAGTATCCATGCGGAAATTCAGATCTACCACCAAATCCATTTTACCTTTTGGTACTTTGTCATGCCAGACCACTTCTTCCGTGGTTCCTTCAGCAAAATTACTGTCAGAAACCTGATTGGTATGGGTACCCAGATAATGGTCTAAAAAGAACTCATGTCCTTTAGCTGAACCCCCAATGGCATTCCCCCGCCATACGAACCAGACGCGGGGCCAATTATCAGAATTGTCAGGATCTTCCACAGAGAACTGCAGATCTCTGTTCTTTAATTTCTCAACTACAAATTGAATTATACCCTCTTCGTTCTCTGCTCCATTTTCTCTGGCTTCCTTTACCAAGTCAAGAGGGTTAATTTCAAACTGGGGATAAAAGGGCAGCCATCCATTACGGACAGCTTTTACATTTACATCAATGGTATGCCCTTTTGCCAGGCTATTTTCAGGCTGGTGCTGAGGCACAGTATGATAATCCGTGAAGGACTTTTCATACCGCCATTGGTCAGAATGAATATAATGCCAGCTGGGTGTGTTTTGAACACGGGAAGGTCCAAACCAGTCTTTTGCCAATGCAATGGATGCCCAAGATTCCCCGGGAGCTAACTTTTCCTGTCCTACATAATGGGCTAATCCTCCACCGTTTTTTCCGATGCATCCGGTGAACATGAGGGCATGAATAGCTGAGCGATAAATCAGGTTCGCATGATACCAATGATTAATGCCTGCCCCGATGATGACGGTACATTTACCACCAGTCTTTTCAGCAGTGTTTGCCCATTCTCTGGCAAAACGAATCAATGTCTCTGATGAAATTCCTGTGTATTTTTCTGCCCATGCCGGAGTAAAAAGAGTGTCCTCAGTGTAGGATTCAGGATAACCTTCCAATCCTCTGCCAACCCCATATTGTGCCATGAGTAAATCGTAAACCGTGGCAACGGGTACTGTACCGTCAGCCGTTTCCAAATATTTTACAGGAACTTTCCGTTCCAGGGTATTTCCTTCTGCAAAATTATCTAGCTCTACCTCCAGCAATGAATCTGAGGAATTAAGAAAGGTAAGTTGTGGATTAATTTTCGATCCATCCATATTATCTTCCAGTTTTAGGTTCCACTTACCTGTATTTTTTTCTGCCCAACGGTTTCCTACAGTACCTTGGGGGACTTTAGTTTTGTTTTCCGTTTCGTCCCACATGAGAAATTGCCAGTCGCCATTTTCAATATTTTTGTATTGTTTTAGTCGATTGGCACGAAGAAGCTGCCCCGGTCTGTAACCATTTTCAGACTGAGTAATTTCAACTAAAAAGGGAGAGTCAGTATATTGGCGGGTATATTCCAAAAAATCTTCAGATTGTTTTTCATGGTGAAATTCTTTCAATATCACATGGTTCACCGCCATCCAGAAAGCCCCATCCTGACCTGCATTTACCGGAACCCACTCATCTGAAAATTTTGAAACTTGGGAAAAATCAGGTGAAAAGACTACCATTTTGGTCCCGTTGTGGCGAGCTTCTGCTGCAAAATGAACATCAGGGGTACGGGTCATATTTAAATTGGCTCCCATTACAGCCAGCATTTTAGCATTGTACCAATCAGCGGATTCCTGAACATCCGTTTGTTCTCCCCATGTTTCCGGTGAAGCGCTGGGTAAATCACAATACCAGTCATAAAAGGAGAGAGAAACTCCACCCAGAAGCTGCATGAGCCTTGCACCAGCCGCATAGCTTACCATTGACATGGCAGGTATTGGAGAAAACCCTGCGATTCTGTCGGGTCCATGTTGTTTGATAGTATGCAGCATGGATGCAGAAATGAGTTCTTTCACAATCTCCCAGTCTGCACGGCGAAAGCCTCCCTTACCACGGGCATTTTGCCACCGCTTGCGTTTTTCGGAATTATTAACCAAGGCTGTCCAGGCTTCAACAGGATCTGCGAATTCAGCTTTGGCTTCCTGCCATAAATCTAATAATACTCCACGGATGTAGGGATATTTCACTCTCAGAGGGCTGTATAAATACCATGAAAAGGAAATACCACGCTGACAACCCCGAGGCTCATAAGGGGGAATTCCACTTTCCAATTTGGGATAATCCAATCCCTGCATTTCCCAAGTGACGATGCCGTCTTTTACATGAATTTGCCAAGTACAGGAACCAGTGCAGTTCACACCATGAGTACTGCGGACTACTTTATCAAATTGCCAGCGGTTTCTGTAAAATTCTTCCCATTGGCGATTTTGAGGATCTACTTCGTCTCTTATCCAACTGAGTTTTCCATTTGTATTTTTCATCTTCTTACCCTTTTACCAGTGCTTTTCTGACGGACCGCAAACGATTACCCCAGAAAAAATCAAATAAAATCATTACGATTATCAACCCGACAAATCCGAAAATCATAAAATTAAAATCATGTTTCCCTGTATCCTCACTATGAATTTTTCCCTTTTCTTTAAAAAAAGCAACCAGTGGTAAAACTTCGCTTTCATCAATTGGGTGTTTTTTATAAATGGGTACCATAGTTTCACTTGCAGGACTTGAAAGCCAGGCAGCAAGGGCAGTCTTCCCTCCCAGACGGCCGTACACTTGTGTAAGGTCTGGCCCCAGTTTGCCTCCTCCCAGAGCACCCTCGCCTGCTACTGTATGGCATCCCAGGCAGGATGGCCCTTCATTTTTAAGTGCTTTAGTTCCCATGAATAACTCTCTGCCAATTTCTATATCAGCGTTAGTGAGGGGACGGTCAGATATAGTTGAACCGGCAAATTGAGACTTTTCTTTTGCAGATTCTTCCTTGATCAAGGTGAGCAGAGATTCTACAATAAAGGGGGTGAGCCCCCCTACTTTAGGCATGATGATTCCTCGAGATTCATCTACAATTTGCCTAGCGTAAGCGTCTCCTGAATTAATTACAGATTGAGGATCGGTAATAAATTTTTTAATCCAGTCATCATCTTTTCGAAGGTGCATGTCTTTAAGATCTGGACCTGTAAGCCTACCCCCCCCAATGGTATGACAGCTTGCACAATTTTGTTTATAAAAATCTGCTGCCACATTTTGTCCCCATGAAGGATTAATGAAAATCACTAGGCAGATAAGGGTTGAAATCATAAGGTTAGAATTATGCATCATATTCTCCGGGATTTGACAAATTTTCAAGTTTTGGTTCTAATTTGCCACTGAGTTGATGTATCTGTTTTCGTTGTAAAAAGGCTATAATCAATTCTTTCATTTGCTTCCATTCTTTATGTACAGGGCAGGGAAATTCATCGCTGCAATTGGGAAATCCCACAACACATCCATCCAAAAATTTTTCTCCATCAACGATTTCTGCAATTTTATATAGTGTAAGTTCCTCCGCATGCTGGCAAAGAGAGAATCCTCCTGATTTACCCCGCTGTGAATGCACTATATCATGTTTAGCCAACTGCTGGAGAATTTTCCCCAAAAAATGATTGGGGATATTCAATACTTCGGCAATATCTCTCTGCAATACAGGTAAGTTTTCCGGTTGTGTTGCCAGATACATGATTGCCCTAATGGCATATTGGCATGATTTAGTTAATAATAATGACATGATCAGCTATTTAAAGATATTAAGACCCTATTGTCCTATAATAAATTAGAGCTATATTTTTATTGATATCAAATAAGAAATAGTAAAATATAATATTAGCGCTACTTATGGATTAATTCGGATATTACCATCCTTTTTAGAGGATCTAATAGAGAAGAAGTTGTAAATAATGATTGAAAATTATTATAAATAGATAGAAATACCTAAAATTGTGGTAAATTATTGTATTAGTAAAATTAATAGGTATGAAGGGTTCACGAATTTATATAGATATATTTAAAGTCTTCTGTGACGCCGCTGAGACTAAGAGTTTCTCACGGGCTGCCGAAATAAATTTCATTACCCAATCGGCAGTAAGTCAGCAGATTTCCTTTCTGGAAGGTTATTTTGGGAAACAGCTTATTATACGGGGGAAAGGAAAGTTTGCCCTCACCCAGGAAGGTGATATTTTTTTAAAAGGATGTGAAACTATACTCCAAACCTATCAGTCCACTTTAGATAAAATGCAGTCTGAGCCCGGGGAAATTGCTCAAACCATCAATGTAGAAGCCATTTATTCAATTGGATTTTACCATCTTCCGCCGTTGGTAAAATCCTTTATGAAAAAATATAAGCAACTCAATCTACACCTTGAATATAATCGTTCAGATAAAATTTATACAGATGTGATTCAGGGGATATGTGATTTTGGTATTGTTGCCTATCCCTGGCAGCATCCACTGGTGGATATAACTTTTGGTCCAAAGGAAAAACTAATCTGTGTTTTCGCTCCTTCATTTGAATTTGCCCGTCGAAAAAAACTCCGAGTCAAAGATATGAACGGGAAAAGCTATATAGGATTTATTAAGGAGATTCCAACCCGCGGTGCCATTGATTCCCTCTTTACCGGGAGCAAAACCAAAGTAAATGTCATCCATGAGTTTGACAATGTGGAAACATTGAAAAGAAGCCTGGAATTGGGACATGGATTTTCCTTCCTCCCCGAAAATACCGTACAACAGGAATTGAGAAAAAAAGATCTCATGACTGTGCCTGTGACCGGGGAACCTCTTTACAGAGAAACTGGTATAATTACCAGAAAAGACCGTCCTCTCTCAAGAGCAACAAAAGCGGCTATTAAGCACTTAATTCAATAAGTCTTAGCAAATCCTAGGCAATTGCTCGCCGGAAAGCATATCCACTATTTTTTCGGGACCATAAGGTCGTATCATAGTCACCTTTGCCTGCATATTAGAAATAACTTTCCCAATAAGGACTGAATCGGGAATTATCTCCAACACCCTTTTCGCATCTTCCTCTTTTACAAAAGAGATAAACCGCCCTTCATTGGCCAAATAAATGGGGTCAAATCCCAAAATTTCACAAGCACCTTTCACTTCATTCAGTACAGGAATTTTTTCTTCTTCAATTTGAATATGAATTGGGGCTGATTGACTGATTTCTACCAATGCACTGGCCAGTCCACCACGGGTACAATCCCTGAAACAATGGGGATAAACTCCATTATCAATGATGGATTTTACTTGGTGATTCACCGCCATACTGTCTGATTTAATGGTGGTGGAAAATTCCAATCCTTCCCGCACAGCCATGATGGCAATGGCATGGCGACCGATATCTCCGGAAACTACAACGGCATCTCCCGGCTTCACATTTTTGGGGCGAATATTCACACCGGACATGACTTCGCCAATACCTGCTGTGTTAATGTAAATGCCATCCCCTTTACCTTTGTCCACCACTTTTGTATCACCGGTGACTACTTCAACGCCAGCTTTGTCTGATGCGGATTTTATGGAATGAACAATTTTTTCTAAATTACTTACAGGAAATCCTTCTTCCAGAATAATGGCGAGACTCAAATATTTTGGCATGGCGCCGCACATGGCCACATCATTTACCGTTCCATGGACAGCCAAACTGCCAATATCACCCCCGGGAAAGAAAATGGGATTAATCACAAAGGAGTCAGTTGAAAAAGCCATTTTTACACTTCCAATTTCAAACACAGCGCCATCATGGAGTGTGTCCAGATGTGGGTTGGATAATTGGGATTGGAACAGATTCTGAATCAATTGATTCATGATTTTCCCACCACCGCCATGAGCCATAGTAATGAGTTCAAAATTGTCTGTAGGGAGTGGGCAGTTTATCGTAAAATTTGTCATCCGTTTATATCTTCATACCTATGATATTTATAATAAGCAGCACAGGCACCTTCTGCTGAAACCATGGTGGCGCCGAAAGGAGATTCAGGGGTGCAGGATGTACCAAAAGCGGGACATTCATTGGGGCGTTTATGCCCCATAAGAATTTCCCCGCTGATGCAATCCGCTGGCTCTTCTGCTGTTGTATCAATTACACCAAATTTTAATTCTGCATCATACTTGGCATATTTTTCTGTCAGTCCCCAACCGCTCATTGGGATTTCACCAATGCCCCGCCATTTCCGTGGAATCACTCTAAATACATCTTTAAGCACATGTTGAGCTGGATCATTCCCTTGACGGGACACGGAGCGGGCATATTGATTTTCCACATCAAACCGCCCTTCTTCCAACTGTTTCACCGTCATCAAAATCCCCTGGAGTAGATCCACCGGTTCAAACCCAGTCACCACAATGGGGACTTTAAATTTTTTGGAAAGTGGTTCATATTCTTCATATCCCATAACAGTACATACATGTCCCGCGGCAAGAAATCCCTGCACTTCATTTTTATCAGATTGGAGGATGGCTTCAATGGCCGGCGGCACCAACACATGAGAAATAAGTACACTGAAATTGGTGAGTCCCTTTTCTTTCGCAGCCACCACTGCCATGGCATTTGCCGGCGCTGTGGTTTCAAATCCAACCCCGAAAAAGATCACCTCCTTGTTCGAATGTTTTTCTGCTAGAGTCACTGCATCCATGGGAGAATACACAATGCGCACATCGCCGCCCCTTGCTTTTACAGAAAACAAATCTCCATTCGTTCCCGGCACACGGAGCATATCCCCGAATGATGTGAAGATTACATCAGATCGGGCGGCGATCTCCAATGCTTTGTCAATCATTTCCACCGGGGTGACGCACACAGGACACCCTGGGCCGTGCACCAATCTGATCTTTTTGGGAATGAGTTCATCAATGCCATAGCGAATAATGGAATGGGTCTGCCCACCACACATTTCCATGATGGTCCAATTTTTTGTGGTGACATTTTTGATCTCATCAACCAATTTTAAGACAGTGTCTTTATCACGGTATTCTTCTAAAAATTTCATAATTTATGGTTTTAACTAACTATTTTCAGGAAAATTTATGCCTGTCCCCCATTCCCAATAATTCAGGCTTTACAGGTTTGAAACTGGGAATCCACATGGGAACATGTTGTTGATATTTTTTATATATATCACCCAATTCTTCCTGAAGGTTTCGTTCTTCAAAGATAGTTCCAATCAGTAAATACAGTGTTCCTAAAATAGCAAATTCAAACCGTGCCAAAGTCATTTGGGGAGCTAGCCAAAAAGCCACCAATAGAAGAGAATACATGGGATGTCTGCAATATGCATAGGGTCCCCTGATCGAAAATTCAGGATCATGCTGTGGTTTATCCTGCAAAACCCTTTTAAAATATCTCAATCCTAAAAAATCTAAATAATCAATATATTTGGTGGTAAAAATCATTCCCACCACAGCTATAAAATATCCCAATGAGATTAATATTTTTAAGGTTCCGGTAGTAGAGTATAATATATAATTGGAGGGTTGCCACAATAAAAGCAGGATAAATAAGCCCGTACCAGATATGATGACATAAAGAATTCGAACATATTCTAACCCGACTATATTTGAAATAAAATTTTTCCAGCCTTTTCGAGCTAAAACACTATGAAGAAGTCCAAATGAAACCATTAATATAATGTTTACTATCGAAATTGAATCTCTTTCTACTGTAGTGGGTGTAAAATATAAAAGCCAGAACATCCAGAATAAGGGAATATCCCCAAAAATTCTGACGATAACAAATAACCCAAAGTATTTTAATCGTGGCATATTATACCCAAAGATCCCCGTATCCATTATTCATTGAGTTCCAACCCATCAATTTCTTTTAAGTAGTCGAATACTTTTTTCGCTTCTGTCTCATCAATGATAGAGATGGCAAAACCTACATGAACAATGAGATAATTTCCCACTTCTGCTTCGGGCGTATAAGACAAATTCACATCCTTAATGATACCGCCAAAATTCACCTTGCCCGTTTTGATTAGACCTTCATTTTTGGTGATTTCAATTAGTTCACCAGGGATGCCTAAACACATTGTGTCTGTCCCCCATGATAAAAAGCTACAGCTTGGCCCAGAGAAATTCCGCCGTCGTTGATGGGTACATCCTGATTCCAATAGACAGAAAAATGGTCATTGTTTAATTGTTGAACTGTCATTTCTAATAATGTTTTATTCTGGAAACATCCACCGGAAAGACAGATTTGATTTAGGCCTGATAACCGCGCAATGACGGTCACAGCATTGGCCAATGCCTGATGAAATTTGAATGCAATTTCCTGCCGGGAAATGCCCAACTTTATATCATCCAAAATCTCCAGAATCATGGGCTGCCAATCCAATTCATGCGTATCGTCTTTATGATGCAAGGTGATGGGATAAGATGCTCTGCAGAGAAAATCACCAATGGAAAATTCCAAATCCATAGCTGCCTGTCCTTCAAACTGGGATTGTGGATCAAAGCCAGTGAGAAAGCTTACACCATCAAAAAGTCGCCCCATGCTTGTGGTTTCAAACAGATTTATATTGGCTGCAAATTGAGAACGGAGGATGGTCAATTCTTCTGGGATAAATGCTTGTTGAATTTGCGGAATTTCGAAAGCTGCTTCTCCCATTGCAGTGTATAATAATCCCAATGCAGACCGCCGCGGCTCTTTAGTTGCCATATCGCCGCCGGGATGAAAAAATGGTTTAAAATGGGCAAAGCGCTTCCAGCCTTGTTCAGTTATATGAAAAAATTCGCTGCCCCAAATAGTGTCATCCACACCCAAGCCGGTGCCATCCCATGCAACGCCTAAAACAGGTAATTCCAATTGATGTTCTCCAATCACAGACCATACATGCGCCAAATGGTGTTGCACGGGATAAGTCGGCAATCCAAAGGATTTGGCGAAGTGGGTGGACTGATAATCAGGATGATGGTCGCAGGTGACTGCCTGGATATTTATATCATATATTTGGGATAAATCAATGGCAACCTGAGCTTGAGTTTGGGTGGATAAATCAGATTCAAGATTGCCAATATGTTGGCTGATGAAAAATTGTTTATCCCGCGTCACCGTCACGGTGTTCTTCAATTGTGCGCCTGTTGCCAAGATGGCATTTTTTCCATTTTTTTGATGAATGGGAAAAGGTGCAAACCCCCGTGCTCGGCGTATGATCATGCGTTTGCCTGCCATCCACCGAACGACAGAATCATCCACGGGCCGGACGATGGGCCGATCATGGACTAAAAACCCATCTGCAATGTGGGCCAATCTTTCCAGTGCTTCATGTTCATCAATACAGATAGGTTCATTAGCAAGGTTGCCGCTGGTGGCGACGATGGGGATCCCCAATCCCGTCATGAGCAAATGATGAAGCGGTGTATAAGGCAGCATGACTCCCAATGTTGGATTCTTCGGAGCAATTTCTTTTGAAAGTGTAGGGTGACATTTGGAATCAAAAATAACGATGGGTTTTTGCGGGGCCGTCAGCAGTTCCAATTCATTTGGAGAAATGTGACAAAATTCTTCTGCCATTGATTTATTTTCCACCATAATGGCAAATGGTTTGGCAGGACGGTTTTTCCGTTTTCGTAAGGTCGTCACAGCATCGGATTTTTGTGCATCACAAATAAGTTGAAATCCGCCTAATCCTTTTAGTGCAATAATTTTCCCTTGCATGATGGCATCCATGGCCGTTAATAATGCATCTTGTATTTTCGCTGTCACCTTTCCTTTCGTATCCCCAAAAGCCAATTGTGGTCCGCATTCTGGACAGGCATTGGGCTGGGCGTGGAAACGTCTGTTGTTTGGGTCATTGTATTCACTTTGGCAATCATTACACATTTCAAAATTTGACATGGATGTTGCTGGCCGGTCATAGGGTAATCCTTTAATAATGGAAAAACGAGGACCGCAGTTGGTGCAATTGGTAAAAGGATATTGATAACGGCGATTTCCCGGATCGGTGATATCTGAAAGGCAGTCATCACAAGTGGACATATCCGGCAGAATGATGGCTGTTTTTTCACCTGAAGTATTACTGTGGATAATCTTGAAATTCTTACAGCCATTCACGGTGGCGGGATGTGTGCGAATATCCTGAATTTGTGCCAAAGGTGGTGCATCGGAGCGCAGGTGAATTAAAAAATCATGGATTGATGCATCATCTCCCTGAGCAAAAATGCGGACTCCATCAGGTGTATTTTTCACATGACCTTTAACCCGATGTTTTCGTGCCAACTTATAGACAAACGGGCGAAATCCCACCCCTTGTACTGCTCCGGATACTTTGATAGTTAAAGCTCTTTTTGAATCTAAATCAGGCATGGGGTACCGGAGTTAGGATTCAATATCCACAGATTTCAACAGGATGTCCTGAGCTTGGGGGTGGAAGGCGTCTGTAGAGGTTTCAATGTTCAGGGGTACACCATCCAAATCAGAATCTTTGGTGGCCCAATCAAAATGTTCTTTAAAATGATCAGCGGAAATATGACTCATGGCACCCAGCCAAACCGATATAGATTTCACGCGTTTCCCCTGTTCGGATTTTGCCACCTCCCGCACCTTTTTTAAGAGATCATTTAGCAATGTCATTTCATGCATACAACGACTCTTTCTCCTTAATAGATTTGATTTCTTTAATGATTTCGATGGTCACCAATTCTGCAGCAGAGTGAATTTCCGGAGACATATCTTTCCCTATTTCGAAATCTTTTCCTTCAATACCATAAATCACCAAATGTTTTGGTAGTTGATCCAGCATGCGCGCCATTTCCACCGCTTCCGCCACACCAAACGCATGGGTGGAGTAATGGAAAAAATCTGTGAGCACTTTTTCTGCATTGGCATCAATGCGGTGAATGGTACCGGGCTTTGCTCCCGACTGCACCGCATCCACCAAAACCACATGATTGTAACTTTGCCAGATATCCATAATGTCAGAGCCTTCTCCGGAGCGTTCCATCAAATGCACATTTGATAGTTCATGCTGGCGAAGCTGTTTTAAAATGGCCAAGCCAACACTATCATCACAGCGATAGGGACTCCCTACACCGATTATTAAAATGGATTGAGCCATGCTACTCCCGCTCAATATTCAGTTTCAAAAAGTGTGTAGCACAGGAAATACAGGGATCATAATTCCGCACTGCCTGTTCGCATTTCCAGGTGAGATCTTCGTCACTTAGGTCCATGTATTTGGGAATGAAGTTGGACAAATCTTCTTCAATGCGGCTTTGGTTCTGTGCCGTAGGCGGAACAATTTTCGCCGTTTTAATGGTTCCTTTTTTATCAATTTCATAGCGATGATATAGAATACCACGAGGCGCTTCCGTACAGCCCCAACCGATGCCAGGTTTTATTTCATAGTCCAAGGCAGGCTTTTTCGGTTTTTCATAATTTTCAATAATGCGGATGGCTTCATCAATGGCATACACCGTTTCCAGAGAGCGCACCACTATAGATTGAAATGGGTTGGTCACCTGTCTATCATAGCCAATATCCACTGCCACCTGTTTGGTCAAATCAGAGAGTTGATTATAATTCAGGTTATAGCGAGCCAAGGGACCAACAAAATAGTTACCATGACCTTTATGCACAGATTGGAGTGCATTGGAATGCTCCACATGGATTTCTTCAAAGTGGTTTTCATAATCCATAATGTCAATATCCAGCCCTGTATTGGAGATGAGCCGGCCTTCGTTGAATGGATATTCATCAGGATGGTGAAGTGCGACAAATTCATAGTCTTGATCAAAGTCTGGGCATTCCAGGGAGTTTGCCACCTTCACCGCTTCGATGGATGCCTCTTTCGCCCATTTCAATTCTTCCAATAATGGCGCGAAATCTGCTTTGTCCGGCACTTTATAAAATCCCCCCACTTTATTATTGATGGGGTGAATTTCTCGTCCGCCCAGAAGGCGAACAATTTCGTTCCCTGCCTTTTTCAGCCGGAGCGCCATTTTCACCAATTCAGGTTTATCGCCGGCCAGTTGGATGGCATCCTGATAGCCCAAAAAGTCCGGCGCGTGGAGCATGAATACATGGAGCACATGGCTTTCGATCCATTCACCGCAATAGATGAGCCGGCGCAATTCGCGAAGCTGTCCACCGATCTGGATACCCAGAATCCGCTCCATGGCATGAATGGAACTCATGATATAGGCGATGGGGCAAATACCGCAGATGCGTGCCGTAATATCCGGCGCTTCAGTAAAGGGCCGCCCCTGTAAAAATGCTTCGAAAAATCGCGGCGGTTCAAAGATTTTAAGTTTGCAGTCTGTTAATTCATTGTCCTTGATTTTGATAAACAAGGCCCCTTCGCCCTCTACGCGGGCGAGATAATCTACTTTTATGGTTTTACTGTTACTCAAGGCGTTCACTAGCTCCTTTAAACGGTTCTAAAAATCCATTAAATCCCCGAAAAGCTTGCAGGATGGTTTCATCTGCCACACCTAAGTGACGCCAGACTTCTGTCATGGAATCAGTGTTGGCAGAATCCTGGGGACCAAAACAGCCGTAGCAGCCCCGATTGTAAGATGGACAGAGCGCACCGCATCCCGCTTGCGTGACGGGACCGAGACAGGGTTCATTCCCGGCCACCAACACACAGGTATTCAGTTTCAGTTTACAATCCATACAGACAGAATGGGTGGGGATATTTGGTCGTTTCCCTGCTAAAAGAGAAATGACCACTTCCAAGAGTTGATATTTATCAATGGGACAGCCACGTAGTTCAAAATCCACTTTGATATAATCGGATATGGGATGGGATTTGTCAAGCGTATCAATGTACTGAGGATTCGCATAGACGATGTTGGTAAATTCCTGTACATCGGCAAAATTCCGCAATGCCTGAATCCCGCCGGATGTGGCACAGGCTCCCAGTGTGATTACAATACCGGAAATTTCACGAATCTCTCGAATTCGTTCTTCATCATGGGGGGTGGTGACAGACCCTTCTACAAAGGAGACATCGTAAGGGCCTTCCACCACTTCACGGGTGGCTTCAGGGAAATAAGCGATTTGTACTGCTTCAGCCACAGCCAAAAGTTCATCTTCACAATCTAACAAGGAAAGTTGGCAGCCATCACAAGATGCAAATTTCCATACAGCGAGTTTAGGTTTATCGTTTGCCATCACAACTCCTTAACTTTAAAAAAGCGTTCTGCTTCGGTAAAATTCAATACGGGACCTTCTTTACAGATGAATTTTGCTCCCACTTGACAATGCCCACAGAATCCAATTCCACATTTCATATTTCGTTCCATGGATATCCAGATATCATCAGGAGTAATTCCAAATTGAAGGAGTTCTCTCACAGCAAAACGGATCATGATTTCCGGTCCACAGACAAGTGCGGCCGCGTTAGCAGGATCAATATTTAATCTTGGGATGAGGGTGGTGACCACCCCAACCTGTCCATGCCAAGATGCATCGGCAGCATCCACAGTTACTCGTACCATAAGATCAAGGTGACTGCGCCATTCCATGATTTGATTGGGATAGAGAATTTCTTCAGGTCCCCGTGCTCCGTAGGCGATGGCTACTCTTTCAAAGTCATCGCAATTATTAAGAAGATGATAAATGGCAGGGCGGAGGGGCGCCAACCCGATACCACCGCCAACGACGATTACATTTTTTCCTTTTAATTTTTCCATGGGCCAAGCAGTGCCGAAGGGGCCTCTCACTCCTACTAAGTCACCTATATTGAACTCACAGAGGGCATGACTGACCAATCCCACATCCCGAATAGTATGTACCAGGGTGTCCTGATTTTTGCAATTTCCGCTGATGGATATGGGTATTTCTCCCACACCGCAGGCATAGAGCATATTGAATTGTCCCGGATGAAAAGGAGGCAAAGGAGTATCATCTACATTCTGAATTTCCAATGTCCAAGTGTCGTGTGTTTCTTGGATTCTCCCAACCACCCGAAAAACAGTGGGTAGCATGGGGGCTGCCGGGTTGTAATAGATTTGAGTGTTAATTTGATTTTCCATACATATCTACCAATTGTAAGCGAGTTGCATTTAGTCTGTTGAGCAGAATATTTGAAAAACGACTTATTAATTTGATGCCAAATAGTGAATCTTCTTTAATCAGCTGTCTGAAATAGCCACCGTCAAACTGGAGTACTTCCGTATCTTTTTTTGCAATGGCATCGTAATGCCAAAGGTAGGGAGGAAATAACCATGACCACCCCAACACATCTCCGGTCCGCAAGGTTTGAATAGAAACGGGACCAGAATGTGTATGGATTGATAAATCCACCATTCCTGATAATAGAAGGTAGAAATGATTCGCTTCCTCTCCCTCCACAAAAACGGTACTGGATTTCCCAAAATCTCTTTTTTTTGATTGGTCCAAAATGGTTTGAATATAGTCATCGGGAAAACCAATAAAAACTGGATGGTTCGTTATCATTTCCTTTATAGGATTAGTCATAATTTGCTACCTCCCCAGGTTCGGTTTCAGATGTTTTAGAAAGTTCAGCAATTTCTTCGGTAATATCTATACCTGCAGGGCACCAGGTGATACACCTGCCACAACCGACACATCCTAATCTGTCAAATTGATCCTGCCAGGATGCAAATTTATGGGTGAGCCAATGGCGGTACCGTGACTTTACTGATTCTCGCACATTGCCGCCATGAATATAGGTGAATTCTGAAGTGAAACAAGAGTCCCAGCGTTCCCGTCTTTCTGAATTACCCTCCAGATCATTGATATCTTCCACCGTCATACAAAAACAGGTGGGGCAGACCATGGTGCAATTAGAACAGGCAAGGCAGCGTCGTGCAGCTCTGCCCCATTGGGGATGGTCTGTACTTTCATAAAGGGTGGACTTTAAACCAGACACTTTTACGTGCCGGTTTTGGCTGCTGCGTACCCGCTCTAATTGGGCATCCCGCAGAATTTTTTGATGGTCAGTGGAAGTTTCTAAGTCCAATTTGCTTATGATTTCTTCTCCTTTATCAGAACCAGTTCGTACTAAAAAGAAATGTTGTCCCTCATTTTCAATTTCAGTGAGTATGATATCTACCCCTTTGTTTATATCAGGGCCTGTTCCCAGTGAATGGCAAAAGCAAGTATCACAGGATCTTGAACATTCCACTGCGATAAGTAAATTTTTCTTCCGTCCGGATTTATAGAATGGATTCGTATAAGCACCGTTCATATACACTGCATCCTGAACCTCAATAGCCGATAGCTCACAGCTTCGCACCCCAAGAAACGCTAATGCTTCATCGTCAGCAGGTGTTTCAAAGGTGAGAGTGTTTTTCTTTTTAACCGTTTTAAATAGGGTTTGCTGAGGGGGGGTGAGGTACTTTTTCCAAGAGAACGGAGATTGGGTATAATTAAAGAAATTGTCAGAGGAGGTTTGTTCAATACTATAATCACCGGGGCTTTGGTGGTCAATAATACCGCGAGGCAGGTCTGATACAGATTGAACCGGCTCGTAGGATACTACACCATCTTTGACTACAGGTCCGATGAGTTGATACTTTTCACTTTTGATGAGGGTGAATAACTCATTAAACATGTGAATTGGCAAACTTTTCATACCAATTATTCCTTATTCAATCTGTGTAAAATTACGAGGTGAAAAACATACAAACATAGAATATTAGACCTTTTTATC
>CAZKEL010000043.1:0-21228 GCA_964551815.1 uncultured bacterium | reverse complement strand
TAAGGGCTTCCTTAATTCTATAAACTGGGGATAAGGTCTATTACTTGTCATGCAATGCGTAACAAAGGAGGATTGTATTGATGGGAACGAAAGGAGACAGGAGATAGGAAACAGGAGAAAGGAGAAGGGGATTACCAATACCGACTTATTGCATTTTCTCTATCGAAATTCAAAATTCATTATTCGATATTCATTTCTCTACGCCTTCTTTTTTCCCGTTTTCTTGCTAATTAGAGTTTTCTATATTCCCAACACAATCCATACATTTGGGATCTTGTTCAATTCTTGTTGTTTGATTACGTAATCTGCGTAATACATACCACGAAGCCAGTACTCCCATCAAAACCGCAAAGATGAGTTGATAATCCATTACACAAACCCCAATGCCATTCCACCCTGAAAGACAAATAGAGAACCAAGATAGGCAAGAGCTGTCATATATACAATCATAAAAATGGGCCACTTCCAGCTGTTGGTCTCATTGCGAACGATGGCAAAAGTTGCCATACATTGGGCTGCATAAACATAGAATACCATGATTGACAGTGCAACCAAAGGAGTATAACGGGGTAATCCTGAAATTGGATCTTTATCATTTTGTAAAGCTTGGGTAATGCCTACCACATCATCTCCTTCATTTTCCACATTATAAAGGGTGGCGAGGGTACTAACCACCACTTCTCTGGCTGCAAATGAGGTGATGAGTCCAATACCAATTTTCCAATCGAAGCCCAGTGGGGCGATGGCAGGTTCAATAAACTGCCCTATTTTCCCTGCATAGCTATCCTGAATCGGTACTGAAACATTATTGTCTAATTTAGGAAAGGAGGCAAGCAGCCAGAGCAATATTGAAATCGCCATGATTATTTTTCCTGCGTTGATAACAAATAATTTCCCCCTGATAAAAAGCTGTCGAAAAAGGGATTTCGCCAATGGTATTCTGTAGGGGGGGAGTTCCATGACAAAGGAAGACTTTCCCTTATTATCTATAAACTTTGAAATAACAGCAGCAATGAATATGGCAGTAAGGGTACCTAAGAAGTACATGAATACCATAGTTAATCCCTGCAGATTAAAAATACCGGCAATTGTTTTTTGAGGGATGAATGCCCCGATCATCAGGGTGTAAACTGGCAGCCGGGCTGAGCAGCTAATTAGAGGGAGTATGAGGATAGTTATGAGTCTTTCTTTCCAATTATCAATGGTACGGGTAGCCATGATTCCCGGGATGGCACAAGCAAAACCACTCATTAATGGCAGAACAGATTTACCATGCAATCCTATTTTATTCATGAAGGCATCCATCATAAAAGCAACCCGAGCCATATAGCCCGAATCTTCCAACAGCGTCATAAAAAACATGAGAATCAGAATTTGTGGTAAAAAAATTAGTATCGCCCCCACCCCGGCTACAACACCCTCTACTATCAAGTCCCGAAAAATTCCCGGCGACATGGCATTGTTGATGTTTTCCCCCACTAAGCCAATACCTGCGTCTATCCAATCCATAGGGAGGGAAGCCCAGGTAAAAATTGACTGAAAAATACCGTAGAGAAGACCAATAAAAATGAGTGGACCCCAATATTTGTGCGTTAACCATTTGTCAACTTTTTCAGATCGAGATGCAGTTTTAGGGTCTTCAACTGCTTCTATTTGATGAGACTTTAATTGTTTATCAATCAGTTCGTAACGTAGTCTTGCTTCCAGTATGCGGTGATTCACAGCTGAGGAGTCAATGTGTTCAATGGCAGCATCCCGTAAAGTCATTAATTGTTGCATGAGAGAAGAGGTGAGGATGGATTCATATAATTCTATTGCAGACTTTCGAGTAATAATTCTCAATGCCTGAGTCTGTGCCAGATGGGGAGTATAAGAAAGATGTTCAGTGAAAAATTCAGCAATAGGCGTTAAGATAGTTTTAATTTTTTCCGGAATTATTACCTGAAATGGGTGAGAATGCTGTTTAGATGATTTTTCTAAAATAGTAATAAGAGAATGCTTAAGTTCCTCAATTCCCCAATGCTGTTTGGCTGACATGGGAATAACTGCCGAAACACCTGTCATAACTTTAAGATTATCAAAATCTATCTCTTGTTTCCGTTTTTTCACTCTGTCCATCATATTCAATGCCAATACAATGGGGATGTCTAAGTCCAATAGTTGGGTAGTTAAATAGAGGTTTCTACTGAGATTTTCTGCATCAATTACCGATATGATTGCGGCAGGTTTATTTTTACCCTGCATCCAGTCCAGGACCTGTGTGGCAACAATTTTCTCATCTAAAGATTCCGGCGTAAGGCTGTAGGTTCCCGGCAGGTCAATTATCCGGGTTTGCATTCCGTTGGGAAGTCCTGCTTTACCTATACGTTGTTCAACAGTAATTCCTGGATAATTGGATACTTTCTGATTTAATCCCGTGAGTAAATTAAAAATTGCTGTTTTTCCTGAATTGGGATTTCCCATCAGGGCTATATAAGGCTGGGCGTCATTCATGAAATTATTTTCCTGTTACTAATATATGGCTGGCATCATTCCAACGGAGGGACACATAATAGCCACGAATCTTTAATTCAACGGGTCCTCTAAAAGGGGCAGACTTAATCAGTCTGATTTTCACTCCTGGTAAGATTCCCATTTCAACCAGGCGGGATTGTAGTTCCAAAGATGCATTAAAGGCATTTACGGTTACAGTCTCCCCCGGAGCTACTTCAGTGAGAGCTATTTCTGACATGTCTTACATAATCCAAATAATTGATGAATATGGCGCTTTAAAACAAAGTCATGCTGGTCTGCAATTTGCTCTTGAATATCTTCAATATCCTGATCCATAAATTCAATAATTAGTCCGCAATCAATACAGACTAAATGGTCGTGATGGGGGCTGTTCACTTTAGACTCATAGCGTGCCCGTCCATCTCCCAGATTGAGTTTACGTGCAAAACCATTGGATACCAGAATATCCATGGTTCTGTACACAGTAGCCCTGGAAACATGCTGTCCCTGGTTTTTCAGGTCAAGATAGATTTCTTCTGATTCACGGTGTCCTTCATCCTTAATGATTTCCTCCAGCACTGCTACTCTCTGGGGAGTATATTTGAGTCCTTCCTTTTTCAGTGCTGCTTTAAATTTTTCCAATAATGCTGTATCAGTCATAGATTTAATTAGTTATAATTGAGTATCATTCTCATTTATAAGTTACAGATATTTTAAAGAATCTTTCTAATAAAATATGGTGATGGAGAGAAAAAGAAAAGGGAGCTTAAGAATTTAATGCCCCTTACCTCTGACAACAGCCCAGATGGTTAAGAATATAATTTTAATATCCAAAAGAAGGGACATATTTTCAATATAATAAAAATCATGTTTTAATTTATTGTGGACATCTGCCAAAGAAGAGTCATACGCACCCCGGATTTGCGCCCATCCTGTTATGCCTGGTTTTACTCTTAACCGATGTGAATAATAAGGTATTTTTTCCATCAAATCGTTTATAATTCTCGGGCGTTCCGGTCGGGGACCAATGACACTCATATCTCCTTTAAGTACATTTAATAATTGGGGAATTTCGTCTAAATGGAATTTGCGTAATATTCGACCGATAGGAGTTATCCTGGGATCGTCCTTATCTGCCCAAACGGGACCGGTGGTTTTTTCAGAATTTATATACATTGTACGGAATTTATATAGAGTAAACTCATACCCATGTAATCCTTTACGAATCTGGTAATAAAAGATCCCTCCTTTAGAGCTGACCTGAATTAATACACCAATGATCAAATTTGCAGGTACAAGAATGATGAGGACTAAAACAGACAAAACAATATCCATTAATCGTTTCATTATACTTTGAAATTCTGTCATGATATCGGGATTTATATCTAATAAGGGCAGCCCGCGCAGGGTATCAATTCTTACCTGGCCACTAATTGACTCATACATATCAGGGATCACCTTCATACAGATGTCATAGGCATTAAATCGGCCAATGAGATCGAGAAGCTTTTCATGTTCGTGAATTTCCGGAGCGATGATCATTTCATGAACGGTGTGGTTTTCCAAATAGGATTCAATCTCATCCTGTGTACCCAAACGGGAACAGTAGCGGTCTAAACTCCTGCTGTCTTCCTCATCAAAATATCCCAAAAGGCGGAAACCATAAGAGGGATTTCGGGATATTTCATCTGCAAGGTGAAGTGCATCTTCGCCGGATCCTAAAAGAATGGTATTCCTCCTCCCTATCCCCTTCCCTAATATCAGTCGTTGAATACTGCGAATAATAAATCGGAAGGATGTATCCAAAAAAAGAAAAGAATGCAGGAATACCAAGTCATATTGTGCTTTATCTATACTGATGGATTTGGAGAATATTTTATAAAATACATACCCGATACCTACCAGATAAATGAGCTGGATTATAGTCTTGGCTTCCTGTCCACGGGAGCGGAGAGCGGTAGGATTATAGCAACGTGAAATATAAATGAGAAAGATAACCAATGCCAGTACCCGGATAGGATATTTTATCCCCACCGTTTCAGAGCCTAAGCTATCAGTAAGAGAATAGGCGAGAAAAAAGGCGAGGCAGTCTGCCAAAAACAAAATGCCGATAGAAATGACTGCAGGCAGATGATGTTGTTTTATTTCTCTAAATTGCATAAAGTTATGAAGAATATCAGAATTGAATGGCGGGCAATATTAGGCTTTCTTTTTCTTAATTCCCAATAACGGAGGCAGCATAAACAGCGTTGCAAAAAAACAGGTTCCCACACCAATAAATAAGGCAAGTCCCATACTCCCCAAACCCCGGTAAGTGGCAAACCACAGCGACCCAAATCCCAGCATGGTGGTGAGGGAAGTGAGTAGAATGGCTTTCCCCGTTGATCTGTAAACTGTATCCAAATTCTTTTCAATTTTCCAACGATGCAGAATATGGACTCCATCATCAATCCCAATGCCAATGATGAGAGGTACAGCCATAATATTCATCATATTGAACATGAGCCCCCCTAATTCCATTACCCCCAGCATCCAGATGGCGCCGAAAATAAGGGGTACCATCCCCAATAGTGCATATTTAACTGATCTAAAATCAATAAGTAAAACCAGAAACACAGCCAGAATAGCCAAATAAGTAGCATTTTTACCGTCTTTGCTCATAATGTCCATCAATTCTACAAAAATGGGGGGAAGTCCGGTAGCGCGAGGACTCAGCTCACGGGCTTCTTCTGTGAAAGAATATAGAAAGCGGGCATCCTCCCATACGTTTTTTGCAGGGTACACATTTATGATAAACAAATTACCGCTTTTTCCGGTAAATCTGTTTTTAATATCACCGGGAAGATTCTCAAGAGTGAGGGGTTCAGAATTCGCCATTTCCAATACTGCAGTTTTTAGATTTCCTGAAAATTGCTGTTGAAAATAAGTGAGTTCCGTCTTGGTAAGCTCATCCTCGATTTGATTAATATAGGTAGTTAGAATTCCTCTGGGGATACTGTCCTCTGCTTCACCTACCAATCTGATTGCCTTTTCATAGACTTTATCCTGCCCACCTAAAAATGATAGGTCCTGTAATTCTATAATATTTGCTTCCAGGCGTTCCATTTCTTTACGGTAAAGTTTCATATCATGGGTGGACATTTGCTGGCGTACTTCGCGACTTTTTACTGTACGGCGCAAATTCCGCAGAAACTGATATTGTTTTTCCAACCCCTCTTCATCGGGGAGATAATCTGTTATACTTTCCACCCACCCGGTACTTTTCAGTTCTCTGGCAGTCTCAGTAAGTTTTCTTGCTTCTGGTAAAGATTCGGCAGTGAGCATTATAAAATCCGAAGATAGATCAAATTCTTCAATTAACTCTTCCTGGAGCTTGATGGACTCTAATCCTATGGGTTCCAGATTAAGGTAATTATAGTCCATTTTCATCTGTGTTGAACGATATGCCAAAAAAACTGACAGGAGTAAAAATGCCCCTAACCAGACCCACCGGACTTTGGCAATGCTGGTGGCGATACGACCTAAAATAGGATAGGATACATCCCTGGCAGGAAATTTCTTATGATAATTTCTCAGGATACGCTCTCTTATTACCAGAAGGGTAGGCAGGATAATGATTGTGGCTAACATGGTGAAGATGATCCCTGTTCCTGCCATGAGTCCCATTTCTCTCATGCCCTCCGTTTGAGAAACAATCATAGTGAGAAATGCCAATCCTGTTGTGACACCCCCTGTCATTATGCCGGGGCCAAACCTCTGAAGTGTTTCTTCCATGGATACAAATACATCCAGTCCCTGATTGCGTTTTTCTGTATAGCCTGATATCAAATGCACACTAAAATCAATACCCAGTCCAATCAGGATGACTGACATCATCGCCGTCATCATATTGAGATATTCTACTAAAAAGCTTGAAAATCCTATCCCCCAGGTAACTCCCAGGATTACTGTGAGAATTGCCAGCAGAGGCGAGACCCACATACGGAAGGAGACAACAAACAGAATAAAAATACCCACCAATGCCAGCAGGGTGACATTCCATGAATCAGCCATAAAGGCTTCATACTCATCCCGTCCTAATACCAGCGACCCTGTTAACCCGGTGGTTACATGAAATCTATCGCCCGTTTCTTTTACTACTGTATCAATCCCATTAATACTTTCCAGCAAAAAATCTGGATCAACCAACATATTGAAGGCAGGTTCAACCATAATAAGTATCATACTTTTATCCGGGGAAAGCATATGGGTTTCTCCAAATGTGATAGCATCAACTGCCTCCCTGCCAAGTCGGGGTGATGATTCCCCCTCCATCACGGTCTGTTGAATGTGGATAAAGGATTCTAATCCATTTAAAAAGCGAACTGCCTCAAGCTCATCCCTTTTTGATTCCAGAGCTTGGTCGTCTCCCTGGTATTCGGTCTCAAAAGCATTATTCAGATTTTGCAAAAAGGGAACCAGGTTAGGATCCTCAAACATACTGCCAATATTTTCAAGCTGATCTGGGGGAATTAATTTTAATGCATTTTTTCTGTAGAAATCTGCCGGAATCTGCGTATGTACCATTGACACCCAATTATCAAATTCCTCTAACAGGGGTTTTACTGCATCAGCAAAAGCTTTTAAACTGTCCTCTTTGCCCCGTGCTAATAAGATGATGCTGGACTCATTTTCAAATTCATCTAAAATTCGATTATATTCTGCGGTTAAGGGATTATCGCCCGGGAGGAGATTATCGTACCCGGTACGCATCTGCAGAGATGAAGCATTATATCCTAAGAAAACCGTTACAACAAATATACCTCCGGCCATCCACCAGGTATGATAGGATGTTAATCGGGCAATAAGTTGTAAAAAAGATTTACGCATAATTTATGTCCTGAATTAAGCTTTTATAAAAAATGGAGTTACTAAAAATAGGCCCTCATTCTTAATCTGAAGGATTTATTCTGAATCCCAAATTCACTGTCAGTATCCCCTGAAGAAAATGCGGTAAAAACAGATAAAGTTACATCCTGCAGTATTTCCCAGGACAGCTGGGGTGCATACATGAAACTTTTATCATCCAAATTACCAAAGAGAAAGACGGAATAAGAGATATAATCATTAATTTGTTTAGACATTAAACCAAAGAGGTAATTTTGCATGAGAGATTTGGATTCTCCTGAAAAGTAATTGAGGTAGTGAGCAGCTTGGCGGTTATCTTTCTCAGCACCCAGAGAGTTATGAAATCCCTCAAGCATGGTATATAATCCGTTATCAAATGTATGATCAATCCCAAGGGAAATTTCTCCCTGAGAATCAGTGGAGGACAGAGACCATAACGCCTCCCCCCATATTCCATAATCACTCATTTCTCCGGCAATTGAACCTCCGATAAACCTGGTCCTTTTGTGGGTAGAAACAGCTATTGCATCCTCCCAATAAGGATAGAGATGGTATTTATAAGCAGCGTTGAGACTGTAATCAAATGAACCATATTGGGATTTTAATTGAATCATTACTTTGGGTTTTGTAAAATTGGTATCGGGAGAATAAATAAAATCAGCACTTAAATTCCCCGTTATATAATATTCCAGTCTCAATGCATTTACTCCCGGCTGTTCATAGGTTGGATCAACTAATTCTTTTCTGTTAAAAATATCAAGAGGATTCCAGGCGTATCCGCTACCCAAAGAAATTGGCTGTTTCCCTATTGTAAAATCAAAGCCGGAAAAAGTAGTGGCGAGATATACATTATCTAAAAACATATTGTCTGAAAAGGTGATGGGGATGGTAGTTACCGGATCACCGTTATTGTTTAAAGTATCAAAGGGAAAAAAGTCAAGGGCATCCCAGGAAGTTTTACCATGATATAATTGAAAATTAATGTTACCTCTTATGGAAACATTCTCAACAGGATAGGACTCATAATCTAACCTGAGTTTATTATACCCAAAACCATAGGATGATTCTTTTACCTCAAGCCAGTCATAATCTGTTTCCATATATCCAAAGAAATCAACCTGACTCAACCCTGTAGATAATAGCAGAAACAAATACAGCGTACTTTTTCTCCATAAATATTTAATATTTTCAGACATTGGAGGAATAGTTTAAAGAATGATTATTCTGCTAAATCAAATTTTATTTTCACTACAGAATGCCCACCTTACTTTTTCAGGTTTCTTTCAGAAAAAAATGATTCATCAAACTTAATATTATACTCCATAGTGAGGACACGCATTTCAGTTTGGGACCCTTCTGCATGATTTTTCATTATCATTCGTTTGGCAGTGGGATATTTCTGAATTTCTGATATCTCTTTAAATTCTAAAGTCTTTACATGTGAATTTTCTTCATAATATAAAATCTGGTGAGGATAATAGTTTCGTTTATCCACATAAATTTTCTGTTTATTATAAGTAACATCAGCTTTTTCTTTTCTATGAAACTCCAGAAGATAGGTTTCCCGTTCCCCTGATTCACCTAACGATACGGTATAATCCTCTTTCCAGTTTTCACTGCCAGAAAAGTCTTCGTAAGAAAAGTCACTGCCTTGTGCTTTCTGTTTTTTTGCATGGGAAGCCAATTTCCTCACCCGCCTTGTACGGGGAAAATACACCCATATATCTTCTCCATTATTTTTTATGAGAAAGGCATTGTTTTTCACTTTGCGTGGTTCCAAATAACGAATGAGAACATTTTCCCCATTATTTTCTGAATAATACTCAAAGGTGAAAACCCGTTTTACATTTTTAGAACTGATGATTTCCTGTTCCATTTTTCCTTTTGCCGAAACAGGCTGCATAGCGGCAGTCATGGAATCTAATATTGCAATGGCAGAGAGTGTTTGGCTATGTAAGAAAAGCCCGTAAAACAGAGCAATGAGGACTGGCAGGTAATGTGTAATTTTTCTATAATGGTCAACCATTTGATTTCATCCCGATTTGAACTGTAAAATTTACGGATTTACCCCCCATTTCTTGAATGATTAAAGTGTAAATTTCCTTCATTGTATTTCCAATGAATAATAAGGAGTATTAGTGAAACCTTTTATATTGTCCATTGATGCCGGCACAACGGGAATTACCATTGTACTAATTGATAAGACCGGTGGAATAATTAAAAAGTATTATAAGGAGTTCACCCAATTCTATCCCAAAGCCGGTTGGGTCGAACATGATGCCAATGAAATTTGGGCTTCTACAAAGCATCTTCTGAATCTTGCTTTTACAGAACACCCCTCCACAGCCTGTAAAGGGATAGGCATTACCAATCAGAGGGAGACCACCGTCATTTGGAACAGGGATATAGGTGAACCAATTTACAATGCCATTGTGTGGCAATGCCGTCGGACTTCCTCAATCTGTACCCAATTATCTGAGGAAGGACTGGATAAGATTTTTAAAGATAAAACCGGGTTGGTTTTAGATAGTTATTTTTCCGGTACAAAAATAAAATGGCTTCTGGATAATATTGAGGATGCCCGAAAAGATGCTGAATCCGGGAGACTGGCATTTGGTACTATTGATACCTGGTTGGTGTGGAAATTAACGAATGGTAAATCTCATGTTACAGATTATACCAATGCTTCCCGTACATTGATTTACAATATAAATTCCCTGAATTGGGATACAGAGTTATTAGACTATCTGAACATACCTGACACTTTATTACCAGAGGTGTTCCCCTCTGCAGCTGAATTTGGACAGACTAATTATTTTGGTAAAGCAATCCCTATTTGCGGAATAGCCGGTGATCAGCAGGCTGCCTTGTTTGGTCAGGGGTGCTTTGATCCCGGCGAAACGAAATGTACTTATGGTACTGGTTGTTTTTTACTCACCAACACCGGCAAAGAATTAATCTTTTCTACTGCCGGATTATTATCAACTCTTGCTATTGATAAACAGGGTAAACCAGCCTATGCCCTGGAGGGATCTGTTTTCATTGGAGGTGCATTAATACAGTGGCTGAGGGATGAGCTATGCATTATAGACCATGCATCATCTACTGAGGAATTGGCACAATCTGTCCCTAATTCGAATGGAGTAGTTATTGTACCTGCTTTTACCGGATTGGGCGCACCTTATTGGGATATGAATGCCCGTGGAACTATTTCCGGTTTAACACGGGGAGTAAATAAAAACCATTTAGTACGAGCCGCTCTGGAGAGTATTGCCTTTCAGGTTCGTGATTTGCTCCAGTCTGTATTTCAGGATTTGGATGTAAAACTACCAACCTTAAAGGTTGATGGTGGTGCAGTGGTAAACAATTTTCTCATGCAGTTTCAATCAGATGTTTTAGATCTTAATATTATCCGCCCCAAAAATGTTGAAAGCACTGCTTTGGGTGCAGCTTTTCTGGCAGGGTTACAAACAGGATTTTGGGAGGATAATGATGAGCTAAAATCTTTGTTGGAACAAGACAAAGAATTCACCAGTCAGATGGATGAGAAGTCCCGAAAAGAGTTGGTTCATTCCTGGGAATCTGCAGTAAAAAAGACACTCGCCTGAATTTGTAAGAGCTTCCAATAGCTTCGTGGTGAAGCCTGTTTACTGGGAAAAGCAGGTTTTACCTTTTTCCCCTGTTCCCTTTGTAACGGTCCCGTTTTTTCCCTGATGACCTGACAGAGGTGATTCTGCCATTTTCTAACGTAATAGTAACCGAAGCAATTCTGGAAAGAATTTCCTTATTTTGGGTAGATGCAATTACAGTAACTCCGTCATAGTTTATTTTTCTATGGAGCATAGTGAGCAGTGTCTTCAAATCGCCCTTCCCTAAATGCTGTTCCACTTCATCAATAAATAAGACCTTGCTATCAGCCCCAATCTGTGCTCCAAGGACAACCCAGCGCAACTCACAAGGCGTTAAAGATTTCATTTTTCTATCAAATAAATGCGACATGGACATTTTTCTGCCAATTTCATCCACCCGTTTTTCCACATTTTTTATGTGGCTGTACTTCTTAAAAGTTTTTATCAGATAATTCCGAACCGTTCCCCAGGGTGGACTAAAGGTCTGAGGGGCAATGGCAATCTGATCATAGTAATTTCCATTAGAGTATTTGTACATATCCTTTTCCTCAAAGAGAATTTCACCTCTCTGCGGTTTTCTGCGGGAATATAAAATATCCAGGAAAGTAGTTTTACCTGACCCCATAGGCCCTTCAAATACATAGCAAGCCCCCCGATGGATATCAAATTGTTTTATGGTTAATGCATTCTCATTCCCCAAGGATTGAGATAAATCTTTAATACTATATAATGGTATGGGCATGATTTCTCCTTTTAATGAAATAGTTGAATAAAATTGTGTAAAATCAAATGACTGTGAGTGGAACAGGGTACTGCAGGATCATCTACAGTAGCTCCCCTTTTTGAACGAACTTCTACATATTTTTTTATAACGGCATGTGAAAATTCCGGATGGAACTGAACCCCAAAAATGTTTTCTCCAACTTGGAAGGCCTGATTCCCCTTATTGTTTTGAGCTAATTCAACAGCAGAAGTTGGTAATACTGTTACGACATCCTGATGGGATTCATGGGCATAAAAGGGATTTGAAATTCCATTGAATAGCAAGGATTCAACCCCTGCTGAGGATTGCTCTACATAATAGGAACCCAGTTCCCACCCTGCAGGATTTAATCCTACCTTACCTCCCAAAGCCTTTGCAATGAGTTGATGTCCAAAACAAATACCAAGGATGGGGATACGCTTTTCAGACGCCCCCACAATAAAATTCTCTAAATTGAGCATCCAGTGTGATTCTTCATAGACAGACCGAGGAGAACCAGTGATAATAAAATAATCACCTTCATGGTCATAAACGGACTCACCTTCAAAGGATTTTACCCAGAAAAACTCAAAATCTAAATCTTTTAGCAATTCCATAATCCATTCAGGTGCATATCCAAATTCTCTGGAGACTTCTTCAAGGCTAGGTCCGCAATCTAATATGACAATTTTTTTCATGGTATTTCCTGAATTTTCAGGGGTAGCAGAATCCCAAATTCCATGAGCGGGGAATTATGAAAGAGAGTTCCTGCCATTATGAGCAGGATACAGGTATGATGTATTGGTACCATTCTGTCTTTTATAAAGACAAAAGGGAATCGGATTTATTCTAAGGGATTATTCTCGAGAAAATGTTCTGCATCCAAAGCGGCCATACACCCGGAACCGGCGGCAGTCACAGCCTGACGGTACACATGATCCTGAATATCACCAGAGGCGAATACTCCTGGTATTGAAGTTTTGGTGGATCCGGGTTCTGTAATTATATACCCGTTGTTATCCAGAATTAATTTCCCTTGAAATAATTCAGAATTGGGTTTATGACCGATTGCCATAAAGACGCCATCACAATCTAATTGAGAGGATTCTCCTGTGACAGTATTTTTCAGGATAACTCCTGAAAGACCACCGTTAGCAGGTTCACCTAACATGTCTTCAATGGTTGCATTCCAGATGACATCAATTTTCGGATTATTCAACGCTCTTTCCTGCATGATTTTGGAAGCTCGGAATTCATCCCTGCGATGCACGATAGAAACATTTGAAGCAAACTTTGTTAAAAAGATGGCTTCTTCCATGGCAGAGTCTCCACCGCCTATGATGAGAACTTTCTTATCTTTAAAGAAAAAACCATCACAGGTAGCACAGGCAGAAACGCCATGCCCCATGAGTTTAGATTCGGATTCAAGCCCCAGTAATTTTGCTGTAGCACCTGTCGAAATAATAATTGACTCAGTAAGGTACTCTTCTCCCCCCGTTTTTACTTTGAAAGGTCGAGAAGAAATATCTACCTCATCTACTATTTTAAACTGCGTATCAGCTTCAAAACGCTGTGCTTGTTTTCGAAATAAATCCATCAGTTCCGGACCCATTATTCCCTGGGGAAACCCTGGGAAATTTTCCACATCGGTGGTAATGGTTAACTGCCCTCCTGGTTGAAGCCCCTCAAAAACGAGAGGTTTTAAATTCGCCCGGGCGGCATAGATAGCTGCAGTAAGTCCAGCTGGGCCGGAACCAATAATGATTACCTTTTGTATTGTTGTATTCAAGTGTACTAGTTATACTAATTTATCCAGAGCTTCGGTCAATTCTCCTTTCCCTACAGCCCCTACGATTTGCTGCTGTACTTTTCCATCAGAAAAGACCAGCAAGGATGGAATTGATCTAATTCCATATTCTGATGCAATGGTAGGGTGATGATCAACATTCACCTTTCCTATCACTGCTTTGCCCTGATATTCTGTTGCGATTTCATCAACGGTTGGGGCAATTTGGCGGCAGGGTCCGCACCATTCTGCCCAGAAATCCACTAAAACAGGTTGTGAAGATTGAATCACTTCTGATTCAAAATTATCACTGGTAAATTCTTTTGTAAAATCTCCCATAGTATTTGCTCCTGTTGTTTGGTCTAGAATTGCTAAAAATTAGAGCTGATAAATTAAACGGATTCTCAATTCCCAACCGATAATTATTTACCAGATTTACAGGTTTTTTTAATTTTTTACAATCCTGATTTAAGTGTAATTTTTTACTGCTTTTTTACAATTAAATGAAGGAATTCGGTGAAAATCCGAAGCTGACGCGCAACTGTGATACCGCAAAAATAGCGGAAAAGCCAGACACTTCAATACAACTTTAACCTTCGCGCATGAGGTATGATTTTTTCTATTAAGCAACAAATCTCCTTCTGTATCCGGGTGGGGATTTTTTTATTCCTCCCTTTTACAACTTCCTTTGCAGGTGGCTCATCCCCCAACCTGCAGGATACCCTGTTTTTCTTTAGTGAAATTACCGGCTTGCCTGTTGAGCAGGTTATTCTGACAACACCTTCAGAAACCTATTCTTCCGGTTCAAACAATTGGATATGTAATCCTTTTGAGTGGTCGCTGCCTATAGACGTATCTGCACCTAATTTTAAAACTCTGCTACTAGATTCCATACCTGAAAACAGACAAGTAGTTTTAATACCTGTCATTTATCCTGCAAAGAAAATAATTATTCGTGAAAATGCTATTGAGAAAAAATTAAATAGCCCGGTTAATACTTTCCTTATTACTCAAAATTATCTGCATTCAGCCACTTCGACTCGTCAATTGATTGAAAAATTTCCCGGTGTTATAGTTCGCTCTTACGGTGGAAAGGCTGGTGTATCTACTCTGTCTGTTCATGGGGGACAATCCCATCGCTTTGTGGTACAGTTTGATGGGGTACCAATCAACAATGAGCAAAACGGCGGCGCTGATATTTCCACTTTGCCCTCCTTTCTTATTTCTCAAATGGAATATCTACCCCAGGGACATTCTTCCCGCTTTGGACCCTCTGCAATGACGGGCATTCTTCAGGTCTCACCCACTGTAAATAAAACAAAAGTACAGATAGGTACAGGAAATTTAGGGCAGAGATCAATAGGGTTACTCACCCGTCTTTCCCCTGGAAATTCATCTCTTGCCATAGGCCTGGGGTATTCTCAATTCAATGCAGAATATACTTACATTGAGAAAGGTAAATACAGCAGTGTCCCTTATCAACAGGGTATGGAATTTTCCGGATTGACGAACTATTTGCACCAGAAGTTCTTTTATTCCCAATTGCGCTGGCCGGAGTTATCTCAAATTAATACTTCAATTTCCTTGTTTCACGTGGCTAACCAGCGAAATTTATCCACCAACGTATATGCTACTCCCCTCCTGAATCAAGAAATGAGTGATTCGCTCACCGTTTTCTCCTTGCGCTTCCATCTAAAAGAAATGCAAATAAACTTTACCGGGAAAAAAAATCAAATCCGTTATCTTAGTGACCATCATAGTATTACCACTAAACACGTAGAAATAATTTATCCCCTCAAAGGAGTGGAAATCCGCTACTCATTAAATAATCTCTTAAACCAAAGCACCCGTACCCTGGATACAACTACAACCCGTCATGCACTTTCAGCTCTTTATACACTGCAAATTCTACCCTTTCAATTTTCTACTTCCATCAGAACTGAATGGGAAAGACAGCAGCCTGCTGTTGGAAGCATTGATGCCGTGATAAAAACCGAAAATGACATTGGCTCACATTCTCTCACCTTTTCCCAAAATTATAAAAAACCAAATTTTAATGATTTATTCTGGGAGCCTTTTGGAAATCCAAATTTGCAGACGGAATATTCTTCCAATCTTTATTATCAGTATGCCACCTTACAATCTTGGGGACATTTTAGAGCAGGAACCCATTTCATCCATTTTCAGGATCTCATTAATTGGCGGCCCATGACAGGATCAAATGCTTATTGGATACCGGAAAATATATCCAGCGCTTTATCCTATGGGTTTGATCTTTGGGTAAAAAAGAAATTTTTTACTCACTTTATATTGACATCTGTCTATTCCTTTTCCCTCACCGAAAATTATAATAAGAGTCTTGAAGAAGTCCATCAGGGGAAAAGCATATTATACACTCCTATTAACAGCGCTTCAGTGGATGTTAGAAAAAAGTTGAAAAAGGGAGAAATCGGTGCTTCATTTACTTTTACAGGAGAAAGGCTTTACCGCTACAACTGGCCGCAAGATAATATTTTACCCTCCCATTTATTATCCAATCTGCATTATCTGCACAATATCAATACCATTAACTTTTTTGAATTGGATGCCATTTTTACCATCGAAAATCTGTTTGATACCCAATATCATAATATTTATGGATTTCCCGATCCCGGGAGATCAATCACCTTCACCCTAACCTTAAATGAAAGGAAATAATATGAAATCAATACTCTCTCTTTGTATAGCCCTAATCATCTTCTACGGCTGTACAGATAATAATGGAACCAATCCAGATTCCTCAGCGATGGAAATCACCTTCGTCCTTTGCGAGGGAGCCTTTGGAGAAAATGACGGTTCTCTCTGGCAAATCAAGGATGGTGTCATCTCAGAAGTTTCAGGAAATCCCACTGGAAACACTCCCACCTCTATGGCAGTTCACAATAATACCCTGCTGGTGGTAAATAATGCCTCAGGTAATGTTGTGGAATATACAATTTCCGATGAGGGCATCGCTGCACTTTCAGGCAGAACTCTGGATTTAGAAGGGAGTGGACCTCGAGAAATCCTCATTTTTAACAATAAAGCCTATATCACCCAATGGATGAAAAATGCCATTGCAGTAGTGAATCTCGATGATTTATCAGTTGAAGCCAGTATATCTGTGGATGGGGCAACGGAGGGAATTACAACAGATGGAAGTTTTCTATACGCAGTCATAAAGTATGCAGATATTTCCACCTATACTGCAGGAAGTTCTGTGGTTAAAATTAATCCTGCAGAAAATTCAGTGACTGCTCAATACAGTGTACATGTTGGACCGGAACAAATCAAGTACCAAGACGGCTATTTATTTGTCACCTCCACTTACTACGATGAAAACTGGAATTCTGGGTATGCCATCTCAAAAGTTAATATAAATAATGGAACTGTTACCAATAATGATCATGGGTCTGAGCTATTTTTCGGAGGAGATTTAGCCATTTATGAAAACTCCGTCTTTCGGATTTATCAAAAAGGAATTGCCCCCTATTCAACTGAATTAGCAGTATTAACTGAAGCAGCCATTGATTTGCAGCAGACTGGAATTTATTCCATGAAGATTAATGGTGATCTGCTCTATATCGGTGCAGGGGATTTTTCAGCTCCCGATCAGGTACTTATTGCTACTATGTCCGGAGAAATTCTTGACACATTTGACGTTGGTGCAAATCCCGGCACTTTTGCCTTTTGGAAAGCTAATTAAGAAACTGCCAACTAATATTTAGGTAACGGAGGGGAACGATATTATAAGCATCCGGGTGGGTTGAGTTCTGTACTTCATCTAAAAGATTGAATTTAACCCACCTGTAAGATATGCGAAACCCTTTCACAAGAAATCCGATTTCTGCATTGATCAACCAGGTTTTAGAAGGAGTATCTTCTGTGGAAATTATGAATGCAGGGCTTAGAGGATCGAATCCGTAATCTCCCCGGTGTGATAGAAAAGTAGTTTCAAACTGAAGAAAGGGCTGGTATCGGGCATCCTGCCAAAACCAGGTATTAGGAGAAATAAAGATATTGGAGGCTGCAAAAGCGGATATGGGCAGGCTGCTGTTTCCATTATCAAAGTAAAAACCAAATTGGTTATAGGTAGATATCCAGGGGGCTTGCACAGATATTTCCGTAAGACTGCCAGTTAAATTTGTCGAAGAATTCTTCCCTTGGTACACTTCAAGTATTACTTTATAATATTCTGATATTCTATTTATATACATCCTATTTATAGTAATATGCTCTACCTGTTTTTGATAGAAACTGTTTTGCAGAAAATATGGTTTGATTGTCCGTTGCAGACCAATTGTAAAAGCTGAGCCTGTCCATTGTATGTCTGTGGTTGGTTCAACAGTTTCTCCGGCAATTGCTCCCCCCAACTGTACATTAAAATTGTTTACAGAAACTTCACTGGTTAAATGAGAAAAGTGATAATCTTGTGCATAGACTTCCTCATTTAATTCAAGATTTGCACCTTTATAAGAATAATCAAATATTATGGCGAAATTTTCCCGTAGAGACCATACTCCTTGGATATCATTCCAATATATTTGTTCATGTGTTGCAGTGCCTGCCCAATTAACCTGCTGTTCCTGCAGAGCAGGATGTATCTTCAGCTTTACCTTATCCCATCTCCCCCGGTATTGCACCCCACTGTGAAAACTTTCCACCTCTCTTCCATTTAATGCTGTATTAACAGGCAGGTTGTATGCTTCTAGATGATAATAGGAAGAAACGAGGAAATCCCCGAAATTGCTTTTCTTTTTCACACTAAATAAATAATTTTGAAGATTATTTGATGAGAAAGAGGATTGATAGATTATAGGCATATTTCTTTTAAATGCCTGAAAATGAAAACGGGTAGAGTCGTTGGTTTCAACCTGCTGGCCTAATCCTAATTCAAAATAATCATAATCTCCTTTTCTATAATCTAATTGAGAGATATTTTTAATGGTATCCCTTTTTGAAACAGGGATGGTATAGGGTATATAAAACGACCCCAGGGGAAGAGCGCTTGATCCGTCAAACTTTACCGCACCTGCCTGACGGTCATCTAAAAGCCAGGGAATGTATCTGTTCAGATAATAAGTATTTTCTCCTACTTCATCAAAAATTACGGGAATTCCCTCTAATGGCTCTGCAGACAGATCCTGGATGGTAACAACCAGGGAATCTGCCTGTTTCGCCAACAGAACAGTCAGTAAAAAAAAAGCGTACCCCATCATGAACAGAGTACGCTTTATAAGTTTAAATGGGCTGGTATGCAATTATTCCTGAGTATTGGATAATGCCAAATTAGGCTCCGATTTTTTTAACAGGGCGAATCCGCCAAACAACAGAGAAGCATACACAATATCTCCTGCAAGGCTATTGGCAAAAAAGGGAATTGCCATGGAATAACATTGCATGAGTCCTGCCAGAGTTTTGGCATAAAAAGTTCCTGAAAGCCATACTCCAAAGTTTGTTACAACAAAAAAGAGTAAGGAGCTTCCCAAGGTTGCAGCACCTGTATTTATGAGGGAAACTCTTCCCTTCAGCAGCATGCCAATACCAGTAATGAGCAGCAGACTACCATATACCCATATCATAGTATTATGGAACCCTAACAGAAGATCAGCCAGTAACATGGCTATTATGGGCACAAATACCGCCAGCTTTTTATCATTTAGAAAGGCACCTCCTAATAAGCCCATGGCTACGATGGGAGTAAAATTCGGCGGGTGGGGAATTAAACGCGACAATGCCGCAGCAAGTAAAATTCCAATTAATATCAGTTTGTTCATTGAATCCTCTTTATATATTCAGTTAATTAAATTTACACACCCTGCAGCACTCGCCCATTGAAATAATTCTTTCCAAATCTTATTTTTTATACAATTCTCTGTGAAAGGGATTATGTCTGTCAGTCCATACCAGATTTGGGTCATCTTGAATAGCTCTTTGAATCAAATCCAGTTTGCCATCCATTTCATCAATAAAGTGTACAAATAGCGCTTCGGGAAAGCGTGGTGCAAGCACTGCACCTTTTTCACGGCTACCCTGATGGGATAGAATAATATGTTCCAATTTCATGGAAATATCCTCAGGAAAATTATGAATTGACCGGACCGCTTCTTTAAGCAAATCTCTACCAAGAACGATATGCCCCATTAACTTTCCCTTATCTGTATGCTGAGTTATAAAATCAGTGGACATACTTTTGAGCTTTCCTATATCATGCAATAATATACCAGACAAACACAGATTATGGTCCAGTTTTGGATATATCGGTAAAATTTTCTGACATAGCAAAGCTGTGTTATAGGTATGTTTAAGAAAACCTCCCTGTACAGGATGGTGATGATTTACAGAACCAGGCATCTGTAAAATCAGCTGTTTATGCTCAGTAAATATAGAGGACAGCAATTCTTTATAAGGAAATGAAAGGGAATTTATGATGGTAATAATTCCCTCCAAAATTTTTTCAGGGGATTCCTCGATTTTAGCCACCAATTGTTCCGGACTAAAACCATATTTCCCATAACGTTTTTTATCTGCTGCATTGATTTGGGTGACTGTGAGCTGCAGTTGATCCTGATATTCCGTCACCTTCCCCTTTACGGCTACAGGGTCACCACTTTCAAATCTCGGAGAGAATTCTTTAACATGGTCCCACATTTTACCCATCACCATGCCTGTGGCATCGGAGAGAGCAAGATCAACAAACATATCTCCCTTTCTGGTATGACGAATATGTTTTTCTCTACATAAATAAAACCCCTGGATGGAACGCCCTACTTTAAAATCGGCAATCTGTGTTAGTTTCATAGCAGAAGTTTAGGAAAGAGAAATCAATATTTAAAACGAAAATTAGTTAATTGTAGTTTTTCCTACGCAAATAGTCATTGACTATAAGTTGGAAGTTGTACATCTCTGTTTTAAAAGAACAGTGAATATGAAGTTTTATTTGAATTTTGGGAAACGTGTATCGAGGAAGGTGTGGTGGTACTTCATGCCTCAGATCCCCCACCTCCTTAAATGTTATTTCGATAAAGTTATTTTCTGTACTGCCTGATATTCATGGGTGGTAAATCGGATTAAATACATACCTGATGCTAATTGGGACGCATCCCAGTTAATTTGATGAGTACCGGTAGATTGTTCTGTGTTTACCAAAGTCGTAATCTCTCTGCCTAAAATGTCATAGATACCGATAGTTACCATTGATGTTTTAGGCAGAGCATACTTTATAACCGTGGCTGGGTTAAAGGGGTTGGGGTAGGCATAAGACAAAGAATATGATTCAGTCAATGATACATTGGACTTTATAGATTCAGTATTAGTATCTAATGTCTGTGGAATAATACCCCTCATAAATGCCATAGTCATTCCGAAATCATCATGAGCATATTCTTTGATCAGCTTATTCTCAATATTTGATTTTGATTTCCCTCCTCGTGACAACCCGCCTGTTTTCTCAGCAATGATCCATTCTTCAAAGAGATGTTTGGGGGTAAGCTCACTTTCAGGATATAAGCCTTCAAGTATTAATATCTGGTTTAATGCTTCTTCATAATTCCCAGCATCTATGAGCTGAGTAATACGATGGGTGGATGCATATTGAAATGTAAGGGTTTCAGGGTAGTCCTGCATAATTTGTTCGAGCAGGGTGATTAAATCTGCTCTTTTGTTTAATTTGG
>CAZKEL010000042.1:11350-21505 GCA_964551815.1 uncultured bacterium | reverse complement strand
AAGCATCATCGTCACAGACGCCACAATCATCTTCATAGGCATCGCCAAAACATTCTCCGGCACAGTCCATGTCAGCATTGTCGTTGGAAGCATCATCGTCACAGACGCCGCAATCATCTTCATAGGCATCGCCGAAACATTCACCAGCACAGTCCATATCAGCATTACCACCATTACAGACTCCACAATCATCCAATTCTGCATCACCACCCAAATCACCGGCACAATCCTGCTCTACATTCACATTATCAATCATGAATAGTTCGTTATTCATCCAGGGTACATCTTCAGATGCTACAGCATCATAATACATATTTTCAGAAGCATCAAAAACTTTAAAGGATGGAATTTCTCCCGGAAGCATATAGCCAAATGTCCATTCGTAACCATTGTCTTCACCCATTACAGGGACATCACATACCCCGCCACCACAAAGGGATACATCCCATTTTCGAGAGCCAACACAAACATCGTCTTTAAAGGCTCCTACCCAGTCGTTTGCATCCAACTCAACTCCGTCAATGGAAGCAGAATAGAAGAAGTAATATGCCTGTTGGGTGGACTGGTTATATTCAAATAGTTCAGGTGTATCACAAGTGGAATTATCACCGCCACAGACACCGCAGCCATCTACTATATTACCATCACAATCGCATTCTCCTACAGCTATATCTTCACAACCGCATTCAAAAACAGCACCGGGTCCGTCACAGACTCCGCATTCATCAACTTCAGCACTGCCACCCCAATCGCCGTTACAGTCCTGTTCACAGTCGTTAGAGGAATCATTATCACAGACGCCACAGTTATCTAATTCATTGTCACCATTGGGTACACCGGCACAGTCTGCACAGGAGGAATCATCACCACCGCAAACCCCGCAGGCATCTTCAACATTTCCATCACAGTCACAGTCTCCATCGGGGATGTCGGCACAACCGCATTCAAACACAGCACCAGGTCCCTCACAAACTCCGCATTCATCTAGGGCTGCTGATCCCCCGCATTCTCCGTTACAATCAAGTTCTGCTGTACAGTTTCCGTCACAATCATAATTTTCATCAGCATATTCACATTCACCGGGAGTATTTGCATTTTCATTATAGTTACAAGCTGCCATATCCATACACCCTGTAATTACATTTGCAAGAGAATCTATGATAAACATACCATTGGGAGCCCAGGGGTTATCCTGAGAGGCAATAGCCTCTAAATAAGATCCCGTAGAGGCATCATAGATTCTGAAAGATGGAGCCACACCAGGCGTCATATATCCCATGGTAAACTCTGAGCCGTCATATCCCATTGCGGGAACTTCACAGCCACTGCCTCCATCGCAGTCGCCCCACATTCTGGAGCCCACACAAACATCACCATTAAAGGCACCAACCCAGTCGTCATCTGCTAATGTTTCTCCATTGATAGTGGCAGACATGAAGAAATAAAATGCCTGCATAGTGGATTGGTTATAAGCAAATTCATCTGGAGGTGCACAGGTGGAACCATCACCTCCACAAACACCACAGTCGTCTTCTACATTTCCGTCACAATCACATTCACCTGCAGCAATATCTTCGCAGCCACATTCAAACACTGCACCAGGTCCGTCACAGACACCACATTCATCTAATTCAGCGCTGCCACCCCATTCACCGTTACAGTCCTGTTCACAGTCATTGGAGGAATCATTATCACAGACGCCACAGTTATCTAATTCATTGTCGCCGTTGGGTACGCCTGCACAGTCCGCACAAGAGGAGTCATCACCACCACAAACACCACAGGCATCTTCAACATTTCCATCACAGTCACAGTCACCTGCAGGGATGTCAGCACAGCCACATTCGAAGATTGCTCCAGGACCGCCACAAACACCACATTCGTCTAATTGGTTTCCATCGCAATCGCAATCACCATCCGGCATATCTGCACAACCGCAATCAAAAATAGCTCCGGGGCCATTACAGACTCCGCATTCGTCCACTGCAGCACCTTCACCGTCGGCACAATCGCATCCTGCAGAAGCTGACCAGCAGGAACCATCATCATCGGTAGCATCTGGGTTAAAATTACAAGCAGCGGAATCAGTACAACCAAAAACCGGCTCTCCACATTCGCCACAAGATTCAGGACAAAGTTCTCCTATTGTGGAGTCTCCCCAGACAAAATCACATCCCCAGGTTGCCACAGCCTCTTCACAGGTAAAAGGTGCAACTGCCGAATCATCATCTACACATTCTTCTTCACCGGGGCAGTTATCACAGGAAACAGGGCAAAGCTCGCCTACGGTGGAATCACCCCAGACAAAATCACAACCCCAATTGGCAACTGCCTGTGCACAGGTGAAAGGAGCTACTGCAGAGTCATCATCCACACAGTCACTGGAACCTGATCCTACATTCAATTCCCAAGGAGTAATAACATCCCCTAAAATATCGTTGATTATAAAGGTATAATCTTCCTCAATATCATATATAGCACATTCTGAAGCGTCGTAGTATTTGAAGGTGAGAACATCGCCTTCATCATTAGAGCGCATCTGCATTTCATACAGAATGGTTCCCTGATAGGGTCCAAAAGGTACATGGAGTTGAACTGCCAGTCCACGAACCGTTCCACTTGCATCAAACCCTGCAAGTTGGTCACCTTCATCACCTAATTGAACGCCTTCATTTAAAACAATTGAAGTCATGGTAGCCGTAAACTCATAAGCACCGGGAACATCAATCCACTCTGGTGCCTCTGCGCAATCATCGCCACCACCTACATTTAATTCATGAGGATTTATGACATCCCCTAAAATATCATTGATAATAAAGGTATAATCTTCTGCAATGTCATAAATCTCACATTCGGATTCATCAAAATATTTAAAGGTGAGTACATCACCTTCATCGTTGGAGCGCATCTGCATTTCATATAAAATGGTACCTTGATAAGGACCAAATGGTACATGCAGTTGAACAGCAAGTCCGCGTACATTACCGTCTGCATCAAAGCCCGCCAAGAGGTCACCTTCATCGCCTAATTGGTTTCCGTCTAATTTAACGATGGAAGTCATAGTAGCTGTAAATTCATAAGCACCGGGTATATCAATCCATTCAGGTGCATTATCACATTCACCACCGGGGTCACAGTCATTTGAAGGATCAGCATCACATTCACCGCATTCATCTTCATAGGCATCCCCGCCCCATTCACCGGCACAGTCCTGTTCACAGTCATTGGTGGGATCAGCATCGCAGACACCGCAATTATCTTCTACAGCATTTCCGTTAGGTGTACCGGCACAGTCCGCACAGGAAGAATCATCACCGCCACAGACACCGCAGGCATCTAATTGATTGCCATCGCAATCACAGTCGCCGGCGGGCATGTCTGAACAACCACATTCAAAAACAGCACCGGGGCCTCCACATAATCCACATTCATCTAACTGATTTCCATCACAGTCACAGTCTCCGGCAGGCATTTCTGCACAGCCACAGTCATACACAGCACCGGGACCGTCACAGACACCACATTCATCCACTTCTGCAGTTCCACCCCATTCACCGTTACAGTCCTGCGTACAGTCGTTAGAGGGGTCTGCATCACAGGTACCACAGTTATCTTCATAGGCATTCCCATTAGGGACACCGGCGCAGTCAGCACAGGTAGAATTATCCCCACCGCAAACTCCACAGTCGTCATTTTCTGCAGAGCCGCCACAGTCGCCATTACAGTCAAAAAAGTTATCAGCACAGTCAGGATATTCATCAGAGCAGTCAGCCACTAAATCTGTTTCATCCCCTACATAATAGGTGAAAGGTATGGATTGCCCTGCGGCATCAGACACAACAATACTGGAGAGACCTGTTGCTGCGCCATTGAGTCCTAAATTCACCATAGTTCCACAACCGGGACCAAAAGTAGCACCGGTGAGGGAAAACCCAAGTACCGTATTACCGGCAGCCTGAATGAGAAATCCTGCACCACCAGCATCACCGCCTGAAGCGGAACCTACTGTGGTACCATCCACATTAAATTGAAAGCCACCAATGGCTTCAGAAGTATTATAAATAACAGATCCATCAGAGTTTAAGAATATATGCAAGTCAGGAAGATCACAACCGTCATAGTCTCGTCCGCCTTCAACGCATTCCTGGGTTTCGGTACCCGGGTTTCCAAGGCCGTCACCATCTGTATCTTCACAAAGGGTCACCCATATATGAGAGCCACCGCATTCGCCTGCACAGTCTTCTACATTGCCGTCACAGTCACAATCACCGGCAGGAATACCATCGCCATTACAGACACCGCATTCATCTACTTCTGCACCTTCGCCATCACTGCATGCACAGCCTGCGTTTGCTGACCAACAACTGCCGTCATCATCTGTTGCATCCGCGTCGTAATTACAGGCATCAGAATCAGTACATCCCCAAACAGGTTCCTCACCGCCACCATCAAAATACTCAAAAGGGATACCCTGTCCATCGGGGTCTGAAATGACTATACCTGATAGCCCGGAAGCCACGCCATCCAGAGTAAGTTCTACCATGGTTCCACAGCCGGGGCCGAAAGTGGCTCCAGTAAGAGAAAATCCTAATACTGTGGAGCCGGCGGCCTGAACAAAAAATCCTGCAGCACCTGCATCACCTCCGGAAGCAGCTGATACGGTAGCACCATCAACATTGAATTGAAATCCACCAATGATTTCTGAAGAGTTATAAAATACAGAACCATCTTCCGCTAAATACATATTCAAATCAGGGAGATCACAGCCGTCAGTAATTTCCATCTGGGGTTCTTCGTAGGTGAAGTCTAAAGCTCCACCGGCAGGATCAGAGACTACAATACTGCTAAGTCCTGTGGGAGACCCGTCAACAGATAAGACCAACAAGGTGCCCTCGCCGGCGGGAATAGTACCTCCTGTAAATGAGAATCCAAGAACAGTGGTGGCACTGGTGGACATCATAAAGCCGTTAGAGGCTGCATCACCTCCAGATGCACCGTTTACTGTAGCACCGTCAACATTAAATTGAAATCCTCCAATATCATCACTACTAGAATACCCTACATTGAAGGTTCCGTCTCCGTTGTCTGATAATGAGAGGGAATTTGCAAGCAAAAGAGAAAATGTACAAAAAAGACTGGTTAAAAATAATTTCATTTTCATGGTGAATCTATCTCCTAAACAATAATTTTAAAATACCGAGGTTTGCAGTAGGTTGAGGAAGATCAGCAGGAAAATACTCCTGCAAAGATTAGACAATTCTCCTCCAACCTCATGCTGTTTTATCAAAAATTTTAGCCTTGAAAAAACAGGCTTTTTCCGCTGAATAAATTTACCCGAATGTAGGCAAATCAACTTGTAACATCTTGTAACTTTCATCCTCGAAAATTAAGGTAGTTACCTCACTTTTTAAGTTGCGGTAAATCACATTATCCTCCATAATAATTTTGTTGCAAATTTGAATGTATTTAATTCTAATGACTAACTTACTTTTTGGAAGTTTAATTTAATCAGAAATCGTTATTTCTTTAATTATTATAGTGTTTTGTTGAGGAAGGTTGTTGGTGAAGTGTTTTTATTTTGATAAATAATTCTGCTTCTTTTTTTAATTTATAACAACTGATACAGTAATTTTTCTTTTTCCTTTTTATAATTGCAGGTGCATCACATTTTAAACATTTTTCCAAATCTATCATCTTGCAATTCCCTAGCTACAGTCAGTTTATTCCCAGTATCAAGTTTACCAAATCCACTATATCCAAAACATTTAAGAGTGCATCACCATTTACATCTCCAGTGATATCCAATTCACTATATCCCAATACCATATCCACAATCAATACCACATCCGTCACATCTAAGCTTCCATCATTATTTACATCTCCAATCATGGAGGTAAGTGATAATTCAAAACTTGATCTACTGTTCCCCCAGGTGATCATAGCATCATAATCAATAAACTGATCCAAAGCTGGTTTATACACTCTGATAATAATGGTATTACCGGGAATAAATCCGGGGAAATGTGTACCACCTGTATTGCAATTTGAATAGTGTCCAAATGTAAAAATAGTAAGGGGGTCACCTTTCCAAATACCAGCACCTACTAATTGATTTCCAATCACATCATCACACCCTGCACCATTTTGCTGACCGCTATAATCTAAAACTCCAATTTCATCACCAATATCAGCATTTAAAGTCTCCTCTCTTAACGGATTTATAGTGATATAATTAAACAATCCTTCCCCGGTTTGATTGTAATGGTCCATATATTGGGAATAGGCTTCAATCATTTCATCTGCAAAATATTCTCCTAAATCCCAGGGACCGTTAATATTATCCTCATCATCTGGAATACCATCATCGTCATCATCGTCGTCTTCATCATCAGGGATGCCATCATCATCGTCATCATCATCGTCATCATCAGAGATACCATCACCATCATCATCATCAAAGTCCCAATTATTTTCCTGACAGCCTTGAATCTCATGCCAGGTACAAAGAGGAACGGCATCGCAAATAAATTGTGGTAAATCAGTGCAGCCTTCATCGTCTGAATCAAAAACAGCAGCAGCAACCAAATTTCCCTGAGTATCCATTAATTGTGCAATATTGAATTGTGAGAGTGGGATCAATTCTTGTGGAAGAGGGGCATCTCCTTCACTATCAGATCTCATTTCCCACTCAAATTTTCCTTCACTATTGGTAGTAAAAGGGAATTCCCACAATTCATCTAATTGAATAGAATAGGAAGTCACCTCTTCTAATCTTTCCAGAGAAAAAATTAATTTATTTACATTAGTCTCGGTTATTTTTAACCGAATTTTTCCAAAATAAATATCACTCTCATCAAACTCAAATTCAGCAGACGCTTCATAAGTATACTCATCTTCTTCATCATCTTCAATGGTATTGCAATTCTCATCTTCCTCTTCCCATTCACATGCTTCTGCTATTAAACAATCTGACTCATTTAAATTTTCACATTCTTCAAAATCTATGGAGAAAATTAGAGAAGAGCTTCCAAAACTTAATAAATAGATAATCAACGCTTTAGGTAGTAAATTCATATTAATCGCCCCTTTTCAATTTTTGTTCGTCTTCAATACGCTTCGTAATCTGTAAAACTCCGGGATAACTGATGTGTAACTTTTCGGCTAATGATTTTTTATTGTATTTGTATTCAGCAAATAGATGGGTTATAACTTCCGTTTCAAATTTCCGGTTTAAGGTTTTCCAATCCAGATGAGTATTTTTTGTTATAAAATGTTCAACTTCCACAGGAATCTCACTATCTACATAGTCATTTACTCTCTCCCTGACTACATAATAGGTTCGTTCTGCAATACCCAATTTTTTGGCCATATCCCTTTGTGATTTACAGTCCTTCTCAAGAATTTTAAATAGACTACTTTGAAAAATTCCTCTAATATCTTCAAGAGATTTATTAATGGCAAAATCAAATTGTTTTAGATTTTTCTTACCAATGGATAATAATTCTTCAGGATTCTGACTACGCCTTTCAAGGAAGGGGACATAGGCTTTAATAGCTCTTTTTATATCACCCTTGCATTCAAAATTGTTTTCGATAAGTTCAAAGGCTGCCTGATACGCTCTTTCATAATAGTGTTTGGCAGAAATATAATCTGATTTTTTTTCCGCACAATTCCCCAAATAGGTACACACTCCTGGAATTAAATAAAATACACCTCTGTTTGAAGCAATTTCAAGAGCATTTAAAAAATATTGATACCCAATTTCATAGTTATTTTGATGGAGGTATAAATACCCGATATTTGCCATAGAAAAACTCTGTGTGTACGCACTGGTAGCAATATTTGAAGCCAGAAGTAGAGATTTAATAGCCCCCTGGAATTCTCCTTGATGGTATTTCCACATTCCAATATCATGGTACATATTTGCTTTGATATGATCATAACCATGTTTTTCTGCAATATGAATAGCTTTTTGGTAGTATTCCATAGCAGTATCAAAATCATTTAATTTGCGGAATTCATTACCAATGTTTTTATAGTGGTAAGCTAAAGTGGCATAACTGTTGATTTTCTTAAAATAGGTTGCTGATTTTATAAGTTCACTTAAAACGTCCCTATTCCCTTTTCTGGCGGTATGAACCAATTCATAATAATGGGCTATATTGAGTAAATATTCTGAAGATGTAAGAGATGGGATTGTTTTCAAAATCATTAAAGCTTGAACATGGTTATTAATAATGGCTAAAAATGCCACCATCTCTAATAATATAAAAGCCTTGGTATCCGAATTATTGTTACCAAGCAGAGAATATGCATAACCAAAAACTTTTGTAGCATTAATAAAATCACCATTTTCTACGTGGCATTTACCAATTCCTGCATATAGGGCAGCAGCTTTTTCCGGGTCAGATTCATTTTTTAGAAGTAATTCCAACTGTTCTTTGGTGTCAGGTGGAGTTAACTGGTTAAACTTGGATAAATGTGCAACAAATTCAACCCAGCTTTGGTTACTGTGAACATCCAATAAAGCTTCATGTTGAGTTTCTTTAGAGGCAGATTGAAATATATCCGGTAATACTTCCATAGGTTTCCTATTTAAATTATTTGCATATTTGTCTGCATTAATATAAGATGTATATTTATTTTTATTCATCACTAAATTACTCTGGTTACGAACTGTTACAGCTCAATTTTAAAACACAGCCGGAGCCGTACGTTTTATAACGGACGGCTCACGACCTCTGTTACTTCAGTAACTAACCCTTTTGAGGAGGATTGACTACTTAGATGGTTACTTTAGCAACATTACCTTTTGTGATTGCGAGATTCCGCCGGCGTTAATCCGAAGGAAATACATCCCGCTCACAGCTTCCTCAGCAATCCATTTTACAGAATGTCTGCCCTGTTTAAAATTTCCATTAGCCAGTTCTGCTACTTTCTGTCCCTGCATATTAAAAACCTGGACTTTTACATCTGTTGAAAATGGTAAAGTGAAACTAATCTGCGTTTCAGGATTAAATGGATTTGGAAAAGCAGCATTCACTTTAAAGTTATCTGGTAGAGAATTAATCTCAGCTGATACGCCTTCTCCATTCCATCCGGCAACTAAAACACTGGAAAGTTCTAAGTTACCAGCATAGTCCAACCGTATTTCCTCTTGGAATTGAACTCCTTCCAGATTAACAATTACCACTTTTCTATTAAGCGATTTTACCAAAAATCCTTTGGGCAAATTATTAGAGATAAGGTTTATACTTCCAACTGCATCTAACTGAATTCCTGCTATGTCACCATCAGCTGAAATTTGAATAATACCATTTCCTACCTCAACTGTACTTTGGGTTACAGGTGTAGTTCTACCGAGGTTTTCTCCTAAGATGTTATTCACAATCACAATGATATCCAATACATTGATAACATTGTCATCATTCATATCACCCAACCAAAGTTCACCATCAGTTGGATTCTCATTGGACAAAATAATGGATATTAACTGAACTACATCTAATACATTTGTATTTCCATCATTATTCATGTCGCCATTTCTTAGAGATAAAAAGTCCAGGCAACCCTCTTCATCAATATCAAATGCAACACCATCTGATCCACTAACAATTGATTCAGAAATACACACTTCTGAGTCACCCACTCCGATAAAGGTCAAATTAGTTAAAACCCCATTACCAGTTGGGAGAGTATTTCCTAATTCAGAGAACCCTAAAATGACATTGCTTCCACCACCTACAAAGACGTCCAAGCCAAACTCTTCACAAAGCCCGCCTGATGCCCCGGTAACTACAAAAGCAGCATCATCTGAAGATAAAACAAATTGAAATCCAGCAACCATTTCATTACTGTTTAACCGAACTTCAACAGTACCAGCATCCATATCAATTTCGCCAAATGTAAGAGATGCAGCGGGTACAGAGTCATCATCTCCACCATTACTATCTTCACAATCACCCTCTAAGCAGGCTTCCCCTTCTGCACAATCTTCATCAGTGACACATTCTGTATCAGGACCGTCTTCACAATCACCTTCTATGCAGGCTTCACCCTCAGCACAGTCTGCATCAGTAACACATTCTGTATCAGGGCCATCTTCACAATCACCTTCTATGCAGGCTTCACCTTCTGCACAATCTTCATCAGTGA
>CAZKEL010000042.1:0-11250 GCA_964551815.1 uncultured bacterium | reverse complement strand
CGTCTTCACAATCACCTTCTATGCAGGCTTCACCCTCAGCACAGTCTGCATCAGTGACGCATTCCTGGTTATCATCGGAAGCATCATCCTCATCATCTGAATGGTCATCATCATGATCACCATCCTCGTCATCACAGTTTCCTTCTCCGCTATTGTCACAATCTTCATCGTCGGAATCATCATCATCTGCTTCATCGTCAGAATCATCATCATCTGCGTCGTCGTCAGAATCATCGTCATCAAATGCAATCCAGATATCCATATCTGAATCAATACTATCGTGATTTTCAATGTTACTACTTATTTTCTTTTCTGAGTTGTCATTATCAACATAACGGGCAAATGATAATCCCAATAACAGCATCAATGAGAAAATACAGTATTTCAAGTGTTTCATTTTAGTCTCCTTATTATTAAAGTGTTTTATGTAATTAATTTGCTGGTATCAATAAAATACCGCTATAACTACGGCAATATATTATTCAATATATATATAATTATACAATTCTAATTACAATATGTTACATATATTATTTAATATTTTGCATATTACAATACGGTCTTCGACGACAAATATAAATGCCTCTTATGAAATAATATATAGTTTGGGGAATTCTAAAAAAAGGGGGGGGTAAAAAGGATCAGTATAACTTTTAATAATCTGGGGTATGTTGATACCCAGTTATAGACTGACAAATAAAAGTGGACACTATTTAATGCATAGTAGAAACCATTTTTTACCTAATTCTGCTAAACAATTTCCCAGGATGCTGTTCCACAATATTTTTTAGCTCCAGTGCAAGTAATATGGATAAGACTTCAGGAGTATCCTTTTTTAATTCGCTGCAGAGCTCATCAATCTGGATGGGATCCAATGAGAGACGACTATATACTCTTTCTTCTTCCTTTGATAGTTCAGGCATTAATTCCACCTGGGTTTGGGATTGTTCTAAATGAAACTCTGAAAGAATATTTCCCACATTCATGACAAGGCGTGCACCCTGTTGTATGAGGGTGTTGGTTCCTATAGACTTTTTTGAATTCACAGGTCCGGGAACTGCAAATACTTCTCTGTTTTGATCCAAAGCGTTCATGGCTGTGATAATGGCACCACTCTTTTTCCCGGCTTCAACCACTACAACTCCTTTTGATAGGCCACTGATGATGCGGTTTCTCTTAGGAAAATTAATTGCATCAGGTTTTGCTCCCGGCAGATATTCTGATATAATAGCCCCCTTTTCAAGAATTTGATCTCTTATTTTTTTATTCTCGGCTGGGTAAATAATATCCACTCCACTGCCTAAAACTGCTAGGGTACTTCCACCAAGTTCAATCGTTTTTTTATGAGAAATGGTGTCAATCCCCCTGGCAAACCCGCTGACAATACAAAACCCTGCAGCCAATAATTCTGAAGTGAGTTTTTCGGTGGTTTTCCTGCCGTAAATGGTGGGCTGCCTGGTTCCAACTATTCCAATACAGGGCAGGGTTGGCATGCTCCCCAGAATAAAAATTCCCACAGGTGCATCATATATCATCTGCAATAATGGTGGGTAATCTTCATCCCAATAGGACAGGTATTTTCCGCCCAGAGACTCAACTCTGTCTATGGCCTTTTCCCCCACACCAAATTCTATCTTTGATGCTGCCTCTGCAAGCTCTGAGGAAAGTCCTTCAACTTGTTGGAAATCTCTTTTCTTCAGGGAGGATAAATCCTCCACATCCTTAAAAGTGCGTAATATAGAACGGATCCGCCGGGGACCGATTCCCGCAACCGCCGACAGACTAATCAGCTGGGCTTTGGATATTTTGGGCATAGGACTCTATTAATAAGGCGATTTGACGAATTGCTTGAGGGAGATTCTCACCAGAAACTGCAGAGATTGAAAGTATGGGCAAAAGGCCTTCAATTTTTTTCAATTTCTGCAGGGGTTCCTGTATGATATCCATTTTAGTAATAAGAATCATTGAGGGTCTTTTTACCATATCTGCATCATGCTTTTCCAGCTCAGTTCGCAGTGTAAGAAAATCCTTTTCAATGTCTTCTGACAGAGCTTCAATCAGATATACCAGTACTTTGGTTCTCTCTACATGGCGTAGGAACTGATTTCCCAATCCCTTCCCTGCTGAAGCTCCCTGGATTAATCCAGGTATATCTGCAATCACAAAGGAGTTATACTCTCCGTATTTTACAATTCCAAGGTTTGGGGTTAAGGTAGTGAAAGGGTAGTCTGCAATTTTGGGTTTGGCATTACTTACTTTTGAAATAAAAGTTGATTTGCCAGCGTTGGGAAAGCCTACTAATCCTACATCTGCTAATACTTTCAGCTCCAAGTCAATTTTTGTTTCTTCCCCCCTTTGGCCGTCATTGGCAATTCTGGGGGCTGTCTGGGAGCGGGATTTAAAGCGGGCGTTGCCAAATCCACCATTGCCTCCTTTGGCTGCTACAAAAGATTCATTGGGGTTGATTAAATCTTTAAGGATTTGATGGGTGAGGGAATTTTTTATTATAGTACCTGGGGGTACCTGTATGATTATATCAGCACCATTTCGACCATGCATATTCTTTCCGCCGCCATGGGCCCCGTTTTCTGCTCTGTAATGCGTTTTCAGGGCAATATCCTGCAGAGTGGATAATTGAGGGTTTACAGAGAATATTACAGAACCGCCATGTCCGCCATCGCCTCCACAAGGACCTCCCTTTGGGCGGAATTTCTCCCGTAAAAAGGCAATGCAGCCCATTCCTCCATCACCAGCTTTCACCAGTAATGATGCCTGATCAATAAATTTCATGATAAATTTTTATCCTTTACTCATAGAAATTGTTTCAGTTTGAACCTCTCTCTATGCAGATGAGACCAATAAATTTTTACTCCGATTCAGGAGGAAGTATAATGAGACTTCAAATTATATTAAAATGGAAATTTTTCCTATACTAAATACCTACATGTTTTCAATGAGGGCATCACCAAATTCTGAGCATTTTAGCAGAGAAGCCCCCTCCATGAGCCGTTCAAAATCGTAAGTAACACGCTTTTGGCTGATGGTAGTATTCATGGCATTAACAATATTATCTGCTGCTTCATTCCAACCTAAATATCTGAACATCATCTCACCGGAAAGAATCACCGATCCGGGGTTCACTTTATCCTGCCCTGCATATTTAGGAGCCGTACCATGGGTGGCTTCAAAAATTGCTTTCCCTGTTATGAAATTGATATTCCCACCGGGAGAAATACCAATTCCGCCTACCTGTGCTGCTAAAGCATCTGAAATATAATCACCATTCAGGTTCATTGTAGCAATCACCCCATACTCAGCAGGACGGGTGAGAATCTGCTGAAGAAAGGCATCGGCAATGACATCTTTAACTATAATCTTGCCAGCTTTTTCAGCTTCTGATTGCGCCTTATTGGCTGCATCTTTTCCCTCACTTTCAGCAATACTGTCATATTGTGTCCAGGTGAAGGTCTCCTCGGGGAATTTAGCTTGGGCAATTTCGTATCCCCAATTCTTAAAACCACCTTCTGTAAATTTCATGATATTCCCTTTATGCACCAGGGTCACTGTGGAATGTCCCTGATCGATGGCGTATTGAATAGCATCGAACACCAGTCGCTGTGTACCCTCTTTAGACACAGGTTTTATTCCAATTCCTACCGTTCTGGGGAAGCGGATTTTTCCAAATCGTTCATTGAAATGGTTTTTCATTAAATCCAGAAAACGAGTGGCATCTTCCGAACCAGCCTCAAATTCAATTCCGGCATATATATCTTCTGTATTTTCTCTGAAGATTGCCATATTAATAAGGGAGGGATCTTTTACCGGTGATGGCACCCCTTTGTACCAGCGTACAGGACGAAGACAGACATATAAATCCAGCTCTTGACGCAGGGCTACATTTATTGAGCGAATTCCACCGCCTACAGGCGTGGTGAGTGGCCCTTTTATGGCAACTAAATACTCATTTATCACATCCAGCGTTTCCTGAGGCAGCCAGGTATCAGGACCATATACCTCATTCGATTTTTCACCGGCATAGACTTCTAACCATTGAATTTTCTTCTCACCCTTATAGGCTTTCTCTACAGCTGCATCAAAAACTCTCACTGAGGCTGCCCAAATATCAGTACCAATACCATCGCCTTCTATAAATGGGATGATAGGGTTATCAGGTACTTGTAATTGTCCATTTTCGATAGTGATTTTTTGTCCCATCGAGGGGATAGAAACTTTACTCATTTTACTTTCCTTTATTTTCTGTGTTAGCAGCAGGTTTCGTCTCTTTTTTCCCGCCGTCTTTTTTTCCTCCCTGAGATGATTTCTTTTCATCTGACTTTTCAGCATTGGAGTTCACTTTCACAGATTTTTTATCATTCTTATAGTCTGTCAGGTAAAATCCTGTCCCCTTGAAGATGAGTCCTGTCCCACCGGTAATCAGACGCTTCACAGATCCCCCGCAGCTTTCACAATTCATGATGGGTGATTCACTCATTTTTTGAAAATAGGAAAAGTGTGAATCACATTGGCTGCAATAATAATTATAGGTTGGCATAATGAGTCCTTTGTATGGCTGCAACGGAGGCAACATTAATGATATCTTCCACTGAGCATCCTCTGGAAAGATCATGCACCGGTTTGTTTAGACCCTGCAGGAGAGGTCCCCAGGCACTATACCCCGCTAAATATTGGGTAATTTTATAAGCGATATTCCCTGCATCTAAATTTGGAAAAATAAATACATTAGCCTCCCCCATCAATGGGGACTCTGGTGCTTTTGAGCTGCTTACGTCCCTATTAAAGGCAGCGTCAAACTGTAACTCACCATCATGTAAAATTTCTGCATTCTTTTTACTGAATAAATTAACGGCTTCTTTAACTCTATCCACCCGATAATGGTCTGCGCTACCCTTGGTAGAAAAAGAGAGAAAAGCAACTTTCGGTATTTCATTGGTAAGTAAATGATGAAAACCTGCTGAGTCTGCTGCTATTGCAGCTAACTGTTTACTATCCGGTTCGGGAATGACAGCACAATCTGCAAAGGTATATCCTAAATTACCTTCAGGAGATACCATAAAAAAAATACTGGACACCCATTTAGACTCCGGGGCAATTCCCACAATCCTGATGGCAGAACGAATGACCTCGGAGCTGGCAGTAGCTGCACCAGCAATCAGGCAGTCTGCATCATCCATTGCCACCATAACCAGGGCAAAATGCAGAGGGTTTTCTAAATACAACCTGATATTATCATCAGGCCAATGGTTAGTAAATGACTTCCTTTTGATATACTCAAAATATTTATCTGAATTCTCTCGGTAATTTTCCACCTCTAAAAGGGTAAAGCCCATGTCTTCCATTTCTGCGGCAGCTTTCTGTACTCTGTGATCAGTACTTTCCGGCAGGAGAATACGGGCATTGGAATCAACAGCCTTTTTCCTTATCAGTTCAGTATAATTACCCATGGTTGTATTTTTCTTTCAAAGCGCTATCCACATGAGCAGGAACATACTCTGTTACAGCACCCCCAAGAGAGGCAGCTTCCCTAACCATTGAGGAGCTGACATGAGTATATTTTGCATGAGGCATGAGAAAGAGTGTACTTATTTCTTCCTGCAAGCTGCGGTTCATCAGAGCCATCTTAAATTCAAACTCAAAATCGGACAGAGCACGAAGTCCGCGAATAGCTGCCACTGCACCGTGATGAGTGGCATGGTCCACCATCAACCCTGAGAAAGAATCAACTTCTACATTTGGCAGGTGCGCCACTGTTTCCCTGATCATAGCTTCTCTTTCTTCTCTGGTAAACAAGGGGTCCCTTTTTTCTGCATTGGCTGCCACAGAGACAATGAGCTTATCAAAAATCACTCCAGCCCTTTCAATAATATCCAGATGACCATTGGTAATAGGGTCAAAAGAGCCGGGATAAATAGCAATCTTCATGCTTCGGCTCTCCAGAAAACTACCTGAGTACTGCCGTAATGTTTGATCCGTACTCCTTCCTCTTCAATAGCAGTTTTTTTCATTTCCATACAGAAGATTCCACCTGGTTTTAAATGCGGGAGGATTCGCTCCTTTATTTTCGGGTAATCAGCATCCTGATAGGGGGGGTCAGCAAAAATAATATCGAATTTTCGATCTCTGTAACGGGCTAAGAAATGAAGGGCATCTGCAGAAAATACCTCTTTTTTTGTATCGGTGAAAAGGGTGCAATTTTTTTCCAAAACATTAACTGCCCTACGGTTTTTTTCCACAAAAACTACTGAACTTGCCCCTCTACTGAGGGCTTCCAAACCCAGCGTTCCTACACCTGCAAACAGGTCCAATACTTCCAAATCTGTAAAGGGCTCAAGAATCTGAAACACAGACTTTCTCACTTTTGCCTGGGTGGGGCGCACATGAATATCCTTCATGTCAAATAATTTTCTGCCCCGGTACTTTCCGGCGATGATTGAAATCATATCTGATTAGTAGTCACCTTTAAGAAATATCTGCCGGATTCTAAATGCCTAACGGAAAAAGTAAATTTCTGAATCATATCGCTTTCTGCCATTTGCAATAAATAGGAAATGATATCAGATGACCGTCCCTGCAATTCAAACTGATCATCTGTAAAATGGATTGATATTTTATTAGAAAATACTGTTTTCCCTGCAAGGTTTCTCAAAACCTGAATATCCCCTCCTGATTTGTTTCCTTCCCAGGGGAACATGAGATTTACAAAGCTCTGATTCTCACGCTTATACAATTGATAGGGAATATTATCTTCCTTGCGATATCCCCGGGAAAAGTCCTGCAGCAGATGTAGATCGCTGGCACGAATAGTCACATTGACTGATTCTAAACCAAAATCTGCATGGGAGAGCTTTATATCTTTCATATACCCACTTTCCACAATTAAATCAATGACCTGATTGAGCACCATATCTGCACTAATCTGTACCGAATTTCCCTGGCGTATTCCCAAAAAGATTAAACTACCTGTAAAGAGTATTGCAGGAATTACTATTTTCCATGAGGAAAAAATATTTTTTTCTTTTTCAGGCTTTTGACCTGATTTATTTTTTGAGGAGTTTTCCTGTATTTTATGCAGGAATGACCAATGAGCCATAGATGGTTCTTTTTGTACCCCGGGTTCTGCAATGAAGTTTATGTCAAACATCAACGCCTCCAAAGGCATTCCCCGTTTCAGCCAGAGGGAGGGTGGAAAACACATTAATTTTTTCCTCTTCTGCCTTTTCTAAGACCAGTAATGGATTTAATAATTGTACATTCTTAATTTCAAATCCGTGAATCTGTTTCACCTCATTCAGATTCCCGTCAGAGGTATAGAGAAACACCTTATCTGCGATGGCAAATTCAGAATGGTCTCCCTCCAGTTTCTTTTCGATTTCAGATAGAATGGATTCAGTTTCTGATGCATCACCATAATTCCAGTTGAGTTTCCAATTCCTGCCAACCCTGTGGAAGGAGCTGTACAATTTGAGTTCCCCATCTTCAACCAGAAGAACTTCATCCATTTTTTTCTTCCCCACTTTCCAAATCAGATACCGCTGAAGGGATTCTGCATGAAACCATTGTCTGGCACCCTCTTCTGCAGAAAAGATACCGCAGCCTAATCCATTCATTCTTCCTTTTAATAGCCGCATTGAGAACAGAAAGGATTGACGCAACATTTTAGGTATGCCGATGTTTAAAACGTTACCGGAAGAGGTATTAAGGGGGAAATGGTAAAAGTCTGTTTTCTCAAACAGGTTTTCATCCCGTGCCTGGTTCAGGTGCCAGTTTATAAGTTCCGGATTCATCTCCTCAGCAAAGCAGGATGAAATTAACAGGTTTTCTCTGTCAATACTAAAGGTACAGATGGGCTCACCATTATGTACTCTGGAAAACAATTCCTCCAGAATTTCATGGTAATATTTATCAGGATGTTCCTGGTCAACTGCTTCTTTTTCCAGAGAGCCGTATTCAGTTACCAGAGGTCCTCGTTCTGAGGGGATCCAATGAAGGTAATGGTAGGTTTGCCCTGACTGGGCGATTGCCAGCATCAGCGAAGGTACCTATTCAGCCCAGCTTTTCTGACCACCGCGAATATATCCATGGTCTCCCGCTTCAAAGGTGAAAACCAGATAACGGGATTCTGTGTAGGGTTCTTCTAAGACATGTAAAGGAGAAGTTACGGAAAAAACATCCTCATCACCCGTTGTGTCAATTTCAAAAATGAAGGGATCATTTGTTAATGGGCAAAACAGCAAATTAGGGTTTAAGTGGTACTTTTTGCGTAGATAATCCGTTCTAATTTCAGACCTGGTAACCATATCCGCACTGAAGATTTCACGGAATTTTTCGTCTGCCTTGTAACGGGGTAAATCTTTCACATTCACATAGAGAGTATCCACATTCCCGGATTCAGGATTGTTCAAGCCCACCATATAAATGGTGTCAGTGTAAGTATAGTATAAATCCGTAGGGGAGCTGAAAGTGGTATCCACCCGAATTTCAAACCCTCTGTCTAAATTGACCGGGTAGGCCTCTCCTTTTAAGTGAACCACCTGATCACCAGTAAAAAGACTGTCTGCAATGAGGGAGTCCATAGCAGCTTCCACCATTTCAAAGAGATGATTACCGTTCTCAGTATAATTCCCCGTGAGTTCAAAATAAAACTCCTGTGCATGGGCTATGGAAGAAAGGCGGTGTCTGCCTTCGGTACGGTAGCGTACTTCCTCCTCCCAGATAGACTGAGGCAGGAATACAACCAGCAACAGTAAAATAGCTGAAAGAATTATTCCCCAGTCAAGGATTGATATTTTTCGTTCGTATTGTTGGTCATGCATATTGAATTTCCTGTTTTACTCTACGCGAATCAGAGAGCTTAATTTATCATAGGTTTTCTGCCCGATGCCGGGAACCTGCATTAAATCTTCAAGTTGATTGAAGCTGCCTAATTCATTTCGTTTATTAATAATTTTTTCAGCTGTTTTTTCTCCTACTCCCGGCAGGGTTGTAAGCTCCTCCGCTCCGGCAGTGTTTATATTAACCATCCCTGCGAATTTAATATCTTCTTCATCTAATTCTGCATAAAAGGCGGCAATGTCTTTATCTCTTCCTATATAGGTTAGAGAGTCGGTACCTGTGTCACGGTGTTTTTTCCACTCCCTGACCCCTAATCCTGTCAATAACAAAATTGAGAGAGTGACAATGACATTTCTTTCCTGAGTTGTGAATATTTTCATTATCTGAATTTTTCAAAATTCACTTTATTCGTTAATTCTCCAGAAAGGTCTTCCATGAGGGTTTTTGCTTTTTTTGAGATTTTTTGCGGTGTTTCTATATTGATTCTTACTAATTGATCACCATGACGGCCTCTGTTGAGTTCTGCCATACCTTTACCTCGGAGTCGCAGTACCTGTCCGCTGCGGATGCCTGAGGGTACCTTCAGGTTCACTTTCCCGGCAAGAGTGGGTACTTCTATGGATGTCCCAAACACTGCTTGTGGGTATTGAATCCAGCAATTCAAATAAATGTCACTTCCGTCTCGGGTGAAGAGAGGATGGTCCTTCTCTTCAAAATAGACGATAAGATCACCGGGAGCTCCACCTTTTCCGGAGTGGTTTCCTTCTCCGGGGCGTGTCATATAATTCCCGGAGGTGACTCCTGGGGGAATTTCCAACGATACGGTAGCTGTCTTTTTCTCTACCCCTTTTCCACTACAGGGTCGGCAGGGATTAGAAATTACCTGACCATTACCCTGGCATTGGTGGCAGGGCTGTACATTCACAATCTGACCTAAAAAAGACCGTTGAACCTGCCGAACTTCTCCTGCTCCCTGACAGGCAGGACAGACTACGGGCTGTGAACCCTCTGCAGCACCGCTTCCATCACAGACAGAGCAATGTTCAAAGCGTTTAATTTTAACCGTTTTATCCACACCGGAAAAAATTTCTTCCAGAGTGAGAGAAATGGTAATTTTCAGATCAGAACCTCTGGCAGTCCCGGAGCGCCTTCCACGTCTGCCCCCTCCAAAGAAATCACCAAATCCGCTGGAACCGAAAATATCTCCGAAATGATCAAAAATATCATTTAGATCCATGTGATGGAAACCACCACCGCCACCGCCCTGATTATTAAAGGCAGCATGGCCAAATTGATCATACTGCGCTCGTTTTTGATTATCACTCAACACTGAATAGGCTTCTGCAGCTTCTTTAAATTTTTCCTCTGCAGCAGTATCACCAGGGTTCTTATCAGGATGAAATTTCATAGCCACCTTACGGTAGGCTGATTTAATTTCTCTGGCATCTGCGTTTTTTGAGACGCCTAAGGTTTCATAAAAATCTCTCATCAGCCCTTGCTCACCACTACTTTTGCATGACGGAGAATTTTGTCATTATAGGTATAGCCTTTTTCAAATTCCCTGAGAATAACATTTTCACCTTTTTTGGACTTCTCACTCATGAGGGCTTCATGCAATTCAGGGTCAAAGTCCTGTCCGATGGAATCAAAGGGGGTAATGCCCTGATCTTCTAAGGTTTTATCCAATTTTGCCACGATAAGTTCAATGCCTTCTAATATGCTGCGTGCTTTTCCCTTACCATCAGATTCCAGCGTGCGGTGTAAATCATCTAAAATGGGTAGAATGGCTTTTGCCAATCCTTCACCGGCAAATTTTAAAAGTTTAGACTTCTCATCCTGTGTACGCCGTTTATAATTATCGAACTCTGCCAATAACCGCACATTTTTATCAGATACTTTTTCATATTCTTCAGACTTTTTCTGAAGGTCTTTCTCCAGAGACTCAATTTTTGATTTTAAGGTTTTTGTTGATTCTTTGGTAGATTTTTTTGATTTCTTTGTAGCTTTTTCTGCCATATCTCCTGCTTACTTTCTGAACGATACAAGTCGGTAAATTTAAATGGAAATTTTGTATGGGGAAGAATGATTTTTGATTTGTGAATGGAGATTTTTGTCTGCTGATGGCCAAACTCTTTCCTTATGATGTTTCTGGTTTTGATTTTAGTTCATTCACGAGATACTGAATTGCAAAGTTTCTCAGATCTTTCAGTTTCAGGAACATACACTTTTCCATTATTCATTTTTCATCTTTCATTTTTAATTTTTCATTTTATACATTACCTGCTTCCTGTTTCCTGCTTTCCTGTTTCCTACACCAGTTTTTCGTTATTTATTAATCACATCTTTTCGTCAAATTTACAGACCTTATCCCCACCTTGTGATAAATTAAAGTCAAAATAT
>CAZKEL010000041.1:8696-22378 GCA_964551815.1 uncultured bacterium | reverse complement strand
CTTTCAACTTCGCGGCAATTTTTTCATTGAGTGTTCCGGTTAGAGCTGAAAAGTTCACCCCCCCCTTCTCAATGATGTCACCTGAAAAAATACGGGTTATCCCCCCCCCTGTTCCTGAAGAGTACTCCCATTTGTCTTCTGCATAATCATCTCCCGTTTCCTTGTGCAGGAATTTACAGATGCTGTCCTGGACTTCACGGAATTTTTCTTCAATTTGTTTTTGGGATATCATAAAATCAATATTGCATATTAGTTTCTGTTATGCACTATATTGCCCTACCGTTTCAACCAGAGCTTGCATACATTCAATTTTGCCATCAGGTCTAATACCATGCCCCAGGTTGAAGATGAGTCCATTGCGGTTTCCAAATTCATCTAAAATTTTTCGTGTTTCTTCTTGTACTTTTTTCGGGTTTGAGCTCATAATATCAGGATCCAAATTCCCCTGGACAGCCACCATTCCCCCCAATTCATCAGAGAAATCAGCAATGGATTTAGTAGAATCTACACCATAGGCTTTGCCTCCGATTTTTTTCAAATCATTAATTTTATCATGAGAGCCTTTAGAATATATAATAACCGGAATATTTTGTTGAATTTCCTTGGTGATTGCCTGCATATATTGCCCTGTTCCTTTCCAGAATTCAGCTCTGTTTAGAATCCCACCCCAACTGTCAAATATCTGAACCACATCTATTCCCGCTTTAATCTGCATCTGCACATAATCAATACTGGCTTCTGTAATAATTTCAAGTAGGGAATGAAAAGTTTGGGGGTCATTTTTCATTAGCGATTTAGATTTGGAGTAATCATTTGTACTCCCACCTTCCAGCATATAGGTTGCAACCGTCCAGGGTGAACCGCAAAATCCAATGAGCACTTTTTCATTACCAATTTGGTCTTTTACACGCTTGAGGGATTGTGCCACATAATTTAATTTCTCTGTAATGCCCTCTTTGTCCAGCTTCAAAACATCCTTCAGTGAAGAAATGCTGGACTCCATCTCAATTCCCCCTTGTTCGCGGAAAGAATACGGCATCCCCAATGCCTCGGGGATTACCAAAATATCGCTGAATATTATTGCAGCATCCAAGGCGAAACGCTGCAACGGCTGGAGTGTTACCTCTACTGCTATTTCAGGTGTTTTAACCATCTGGGTAAAAGAGTACTGTTTTTTGATTTCTCTGTATTCTGGTAAATACCTGCCAGCCTGCCTCATAACCCAAAGGGGTGGCCGATCTAACGGCCTTAATTTCAAGGCATTTAAAAACCTTTCCCTGCTATTCATCAACTAATTCCAATGTGCCTAATTCTGAGTATAACTTATCTATATCCTGATATTTGGATTCATAAAATATTTCACCACCCCAATGTTCAATTTCACCAGAAGTAGTAGGACCAATGCTCACAAGCTTACAACCCAGTCCGGTAAAGTTTGGAATAGAGAGGGAATTCAGGGTTCCCTGTACAGTGGAAGGAGAGGTGAAAACAATTACTGATGACCGATCTTCTTGGGAGAATTTTTTAAGGAATTCAGCATTTTCACAAATGTGAGTATGATAAACAGGAAAATGAAAATAAGAGATGTGGCGTTTAGTTAGGGATTCTAAAAACTCATTGCGGGGATGTCTTGCAGAAATAAGCAGAATGGACGAATGATTATACTCTTCCAGAGATTCGATTACACCCTCTCCCGTCATTTTTTTTGGATGCCAGGCAGAGACTCCCAACTCCCGCTTTAGGTAGTTTCCCGTTCTTATCCCCACAGTCCAAATTGGGAGCTCATTAAAAAACTCCATTGTTATATTATGATAGTTCATCCAGTTTTTAATGCCGTCAACTGCATTTTTACTCATAAGGAGAATTAATTCCACACCAGCTAATGCTCCTTTAATGGTTTTTGGCGGGTGATCAAACTCAGAACACACCCTGATAACAGGTGTATGTAATACCTCTAGTCCATTTGTACTGATGGGGTTAGGGGGAGTTAACCCTGTATGAAATATTATAGGGCTCACCATGACTAAACTGTTTTAGCTCCTGCATTGATAAATTCTTCAGCTAACTGGGCAGCAAGATGGAGTGTAGAATCTTGGGATCCCTGAAGAGAAGCTTTTAGTAAACCCTTCCCATCCGGTGCAGCCAGGAATCCATTAATACGGAATTCTATTTTATTTAATTGGGCATGGCAGCCTATGGGTATAGAGCAGCCTCCATCTAATAATTTTAAGAACACCCGCTCAGCTTCACATTCTAAAGTAGTATCTGAATGAAGTATGGGTTTAATTATTGGGACAATATCGCTGTGATTTTCTGCAGTTTCTATCCCAATAGCCCCCTGACCAACGGCGGGAACAAATTCTGCAGGGTCAAGATATTGAGTGATTCTCTCCTTCAGATTCATTCTGTGAAGGGCAGCAGCCGCCATGATGATTCCATCCCATTTTCCCTCGTCAAGTTTTCGCAGCCGTGTATCAATATTTCCTCTTAATTCCACTATCTTTAAATCATCCCTAACTTGCAGCAGTTGTGCTTTTCGCCTGGTACTCCCTGTTGCAACGGTACCCCCAACGGGTATATCTGTTATCCCGGTGCAATGATTAGAGACAAAAACATCTCTTGCATCTTCCCGTTTTGGTGACCCGGCATAATGTAAACCGTCGGGGAGGGTAGAGGGTAGATCTTTTAAACTATGTACCGCCAGATCAATCTCATGTTTGAGCAAGGCAGTTTCAATTTCAGCGGTGAATAACCCCTTTCCCCCTATTTCAGGCAGTGGTTTGTCCTGATTATTGTCGCCGGATGTAACTATAATTTTGATTTCAACCTGAAGGTCGGGGTTGGATTTTTCAATTAGTTGCTTTATGAAATGAGTCTGAAGAAGAGCAAGTTTACTCCCCCGAGTTCCTATTCTAACCAGCTTCATGTTCATCCTTTTTTACGTTCATATCTTCCAACCGATATAATCTCCAGATAGTATCTATAGTCTGAGGATCTAATTCCTGACCATCTGCCAAATCCTTTAAATGATTGATAGGATAATGAAGGAGTTTCCTGACCAGTCCTTTTGATAATTGAGAAAGGATGTCCAATTCAGAAGAGGTTATTTTATGCCGGTAACGCTCAATTTCCTCATTCCTGACTTTTTCATAATATCTGGTTAACAGAGATATAGTTGGTTTCACCTCAAGGGATTTTAACCAGCCTTGAAATTTTGCTGCATATTTTTGAACAATTTCTTCAGCAGCAGATAATTCCTGTTTGCGTTTTTCTAAATTTTCAGCAATAACATTCTCTAAATGGTCTAGGTCAAATAAAAACACTTCTTGAATTTTATGAATTTGAGGATCAATATTTCGAGGGGTGCTGATATCAATCATCAGCATATTTTTATGGAAACGAGCATCCATAGAGTTGTGTACATCTTCAAAAGTGAGGAGGTAATCTTTAGAATGGGTTGCTGCAATTATTATATCCGCCTCTTTTACCAGCTGAGGGATTTCCTCTAAACTATGGCAGGATGCCTGATATTTTTCTGCTAATTTTTTACCATTTATTTCTGACCTATTTGCCACCATGAAATGTATGGCACCACAATCTTTAAAATGTTTTACTGTTAATTCTGCTGATTCACCTGCACCAACTACCAATATTTTTTGCCGAATAAAATTTGAATATACCCGCTTAGCTAATTCAACTGCCGCAAAACTAATGGACACTGCCCCTTTACACAGCTCTGTTGAAGTTCTGATCTCTTTACCGCAGCTCACTGCATCTCTAAATAATTGATGGAGTACCGGTGATTTCAGGCCGCTGAGTAATAGCTGTTCATGGGCAGTTTTTACTTGAGATAAAATTTGGTTCTCCCCAAGCATCATACTATCCATTCCGGCAGATACCCTGAATAATTGATCAACAGCATGGTTGCCTGCAAGGGTATAAGGTTCTGCTTCCTTGAGGTCTATTTGGCGAGACAAGGAGCCTGTGTAGAAAGTATCAATCCATTTTAAAACAGAGGTACCATTATCAGCCAGTGCATAGAATTCAGTACGGTTACAAGTGGAAATGACTGCCAATTCTTCTATGGTTTCCTGTGTGGAAAGTCCCCCATAGAAAGCTAAAATTTCATCCTGTCCCAGAGCAGCCTTATCTCTAAATTGGACAGGAGCATTTTTATGGCTCCAGCCGATGCAGAAAAGTTGTTGAGACATTAGTTAAACCTATGAAAAGAAGTAGATATAAAATTAGCAGCCATGATTGCCATAGCAAATCCAATAAACCCCCAGAAAGAAAGTTTACTCATTCTGAGTCCACTGTAATTTTTCATTTTAACAATTATCCAGCCGAGGAGGTAAATGAGCCAGGCAACATCATTAATGATAATTTTCAAGTCAGCAGGGAAAAAGGTATCTAACATTTTGAAGGCATAAAAATGACCCATGAGCAGTCCCAGCCCCAAAGATATTAATCCCAATACAGAGGATAATCGCCCCATGGTTTCAAGCCGGTCCAAGGGAGGCATCCCTTTATATATTATCCCTAAGTTATGACTTTTAATCTGTCTGGCAAGCATCCAATACATTAAACCATAGATTCCGGAAATCGCCAAGGCTGATATTCCCGTCAGTGTGAGAAATACATGTATCCCAAAAATGGGATTTGAAAGGAGTTCAGGAATCTCGATTATATCTACATGAAACATAGAAGCCACAGCCTGAAAGACAAAGGTAATTGAAATGAAAAAAGCTCCGGTTTTCCCTTCCCCGGTACCTCGTTCAATAATAAAATAAATAAGAGCAATACAGGCAGCAACCATTGAGAGGGAATCATAAGAATTATTTATAGGGAAATAGGCGAAATTGCTTCGGGCAATAAAATATGCCAAATGAATGGCCAGAGAAATTCCCAAAAATTTCTGCCCAAATCTGCCACTGATAATTGAGCCGCTGCTTAAATAGAATACATAGAATAGAAGTGCCGCCCCGTATAATAAGGGTAACAATACATTAAACGGCTGAATGAATGACTGCATATCTCCCTGTTATTTTAATGCAATTTTCGAAGGGCGTAATTTACAGGAATATATAGATTACAGCAGGTGATAAAGATTTATGATTTTAGAATTTTGATTGTAAAAGGCTTGCACCTCGTATTGAGCAAAGCAAATGGAGAGGTAAGAACGGGAGTATAATTAGAATTGGGACAACATATTTCAACTTTTTATAGAGTGCATCATTAACTATTGTTACTTTAAAACTCAACCATTTTCAAGTGAAAGTTTTTTAACACGCAGGATACCAGTTCTACTTTTTCATCTACTCTATTAAACTCCATAAAAAAAATGAATCTTAAAACTAATTTCTGTTAATCAATCTGGCAAGTGGTTTAGAAAGTACAAATTCCCCGGCAGGCAGCATAAATAGTTCATTTACAACGGAACCAAAAATATCAATTGATTCAGTATCATTCTCCCCTACCATCCCTACGGCAGCCCTGCCAATATGGACTTTAATTTGACAGGTTGATTGAAAATTTTCACCCAAAAGCCAATTGTCAAGATTGGATTTCATTTTTTTTAATAATTTTAGGGACAGATTAATATTATTTGGCGGGAATACCATAAACACAGAATCTCCAATATACTTCAATGCTCTACCTGAAGACTCCTCTAAACAAAGTTCTACTTTTTTATAAAAGGTCTGCAGAAAATAGAATACCTCCAGGTTACTTTTGGTTTTAACAATATTTAAAAAATGTGAAATATCTGCAACTGCAATTAATACTTCCTGTTCCAGGGGAGAATCAGTGTCATTAAGCCAATTCATGAAAAAGAAATTAAATAAGCAATGCTTCTGTTAAACTTGTCTTTTCAATCTATAAATCTGAACTGGTTTTTCAAATCCCTTCAGATTATGTGCTCCAAAATCATCAATCTCATAATCATCTTTTACAAAGAAATAGGTATCCTCATCCATGAGGATATCCCCTGCATCTCCGGGGCCATCCAAACGGGATGCCTTGTTCACCACAGAGCCAATGACTGTATAGTCCACTTTTTCTGGTGGACCTATATTTCCTACTTTGGCATATCCGGTAGCAATCCCCACATACACAGAAAAGGGGAAGCGGTTTTGATCTTTGTATTTTTCATCCAATTCCGCTGCTTTGTTCTGCATTTCACTAGCTGCCTTCACAGCCGATTGTGCGCTGATGACTCCCCCTTTTGGATTTTCAAAAAATGCCATAATACCGTCTCCCATATATTTATCCACAATGCCATGATTAGCAAACACTATAGAAGTCATTTCCGAGAAATATTCTTCTAATACCTCCTGCACTTCAGCAGGGTCAGCTTTATCAGTGAAAGAGGTGAAACCGGCAATATCAGAAAACAATACGGAGATTCTCTTTCTTTCTCCCCCCAGCTTCAACATATCAGGGTCATTTTTGATTTTATCCATGAGATGAGGGGATAAGTAAGACTTCAAGCTGCCTTCTAAAACCCCCATGGTGACCTGAGATTCATATATCCGGTAAATAAGAATAAATGAGGAACAGGCAGAGAGGGGCAATAGAATAGTCAACAATGACTGTATTTCTCCCCCATAAAAAAAGAGCAGAAAATTATAAACTATGGTCAGTATGAGTATGCAGGTTATCGTTAATCCAAAGCTGAATACATCCAGACGCAGAGAAAGCATTATTAACAACGCAGATAGAATTAATAAGGTAAGCAAAGTTGTAAATGCTGTGCCAGGTTGAATAAATTCTTCATTTAAAATATTACTCATGGCTATGGCAAAAATCAGAGGATTTGCCACAGGGTTATCCAAAGGTGTATTACTAAAATCCTTTTCCACAGCTGAATGGTCGCCAAAAATAACAGATTTTCCTTCTAACGCAGGCGGACGGGATGACTGCATAATATCCCAGGCGGAGAAACTACTGAAACTACCCTTTTTGATTAAATTACCAATATCCCTGAAACTCATATAGTTAATGAGCATATTACCATTTCCATCTAAAGGGACTTCTACATCTCGACTATTATCCTCCAGGGGGAAATTTTTTAATATGAGTTTTGAATGATCAACCACCTCAATATTTTCAGGAGGATATTCCAAATGCTCACAAATTAACCTGAGAAAAAAATGAGGAACAAGTAACCCGTTGATCTCCGCAACAATAGGAAGTCTGCGTAAAATTCCATCGGAGTCTGGTTCAATATTGATAAATCCCAATGCCCCTGCTTCTGCAAAGGGCTGCTCCGTTACATAAGGAATATCTACAATATGTTTTATATATCCCGGGTCAACAGCAGGCAGGTCATCATAACTGAGTTCACCCAAAATATGACTATGATCTTGCACAGCAAGAGGTTCTTCTTCATGCCCAAATTGAACCATATAAGGGTTTACAGTTACATAAGAGTTTTCCATTGCTTCTAACAGCTGAGGCCAACCCGTAGTGTCTATGGTAAGAGTAAACATGATATCTATACCCAAACTGGTGGGGTCACCACCGTTTATTTTTTCTACTACCCTGGCATAATAGGAATAGGGCCAAAGTTCATACCCCGAATTTACTTTTGAATAATCGTCAATATTTACCATGACTATATTTTCATGCATTGTAGGGTTCTGATTAAAATAATTTCGTAAATGAAATTTCAAATCAGTGATTTTCAGTTCAAAATGGTGGGTTAATACAGGGAATATCCACAACAATAACAGAGTGGATACAAGAGTTATTAGTCCGCCGGCAATGAGAGGGCGAGTGGATTTAGTTTGGCGGGGCCTCACTATATTTATTTATGAATCAAGGTGATTTTCTGAAAGGCAATCCCATTTTTTCCATTACAGGAGTGAGTGAGACTTTGTTCTTTTAAATTTTCATCTTCTTCACCACGAAATGCTACGCCACCAACAAGAGGTTTGTCCAATCTTTTGGATAAATTAGCTAAATTCTCTTTTTTATCCGGGTCCAAGGATTCTAATAATGCTGCTATTTTTTTACCCAGTTTAATTTGTCCCTTTTCTGGTGCTTTGGTATAACGGGTTAAAAGTTTTTCCAGATCGGACTGAGGTGTGGTTGAATTTATAAGATAAAAGGTCTCTATACCCCCGGGGTCACTGAAGGGTGTCCAGGATAAAGCTGTTGCATAGGTTGTGTCACTTGGGGATTTTTCCTCCTTGGGTTTGTCTTCAGGATACAGATACATATACTCTCCTTCAGAGCTGAGAAATACAACATAGAAATGGGTACGGCTTAGATAGCCTGTGTTAATCCGCACCTGATCTCCTGATTGGATAACAGACTGGTCTTCCAGCACTACCACTTCCTTTGGATTGGCTTGCAGGTTTCCTAACAGACCATAGCTGAACTGTATATTTTCTGCCTTGTCCTGCCCAATACAGGCAGCAATGAAGATGATACTGAGAAGTACTTTCATCATTAGTTCCTTTATTTCATTAGAATTAATCTTTGGGTTTGAGAAAACAAAGATGATTGGTTTTCACCAAATACTTGCAGCCGGATAAAATATACACCGCTGCTAACCCTGTCTGCTTCCCAAACCTCACGGTAATTACCTGCAGGTTGCTCATTATTCACCAGGTAGCTTATTAATCTCCCCTCTGCAGAATAAACAGAAAGACGAACCAATCCCGCAGTGGATAGTGCATATTCCACTGTAGTAACCGGGTTAAATGGATTGGGATAAATTTTCTTCAATGCAAATGATTGAGGAAATTCATCAGCGGATATTCTCTGGCTTCCGGAAGTGATGACCTCTGTGCCGGAAACTAATTCATAGCTTACCCTAATTGTATTATTCAATTTATCGGAATTCCCTGTTTTTCCCAGAATAATTGATTCATTCTGTATGGCAGAAAAGTCTGCCAGTATACATTCCAAACGGCTGCCGGCATTTTGTATAGGTAAAAACATATCTAAGGATTGTTGGGCAGGGTATTCTAATTGCGAATCTATTTCCCCCTCTACTTCATACCAGATGCGGGTTATTGGTTTAACAGATTCCGGGAGTGTGAGTAGAATATTTCCTTTTTCAATTCGAATTTCAGGCTCAATACCCTGATTGGCTACCGTTTTTTGAATTCGATTGAAATTATTCTCAAAATAAAGATAGTTCCAGGTTCTTACAAAAACCATGAGATCCTGAATATCCCAAATTCCATCAAAATCCGGAGTAAAAAATGGTATGCCCCCTGTAACGGGGCCAAGTTCGTATTCATAATTACCTGAATTCCAATTTGTCAGAAGTACATCAACATCTCCTCCATCCAAACTGCCATTTACATCATAATCACCCAGAATTTGAACAGTGAATTGAGCAGTCACATTATCAGCTTCGCTGCCGGGTGGATCGAGAAAATCATTGGTATCTAAATAATGTTCACCATCCATACTTCGAATATTAGAGGCATCCATTGTTAATTCTAAAGTATCTAAGGAAGTAAGTTCATGAAATAATACTCGCATAGTGTTTTGGTTCCCTGTACCAAAGTCCACTGTGTAATTTAGCGGTGAATTGGTAAGGGATATCAATTGCACAGCATCTGCACTAGTTCCATCTAAATCATGAGAGAAATAGATCTCCAATTCACCACCATTCAGCGGAAGCGAAGTATTTTCATCGTTAGAATAGCCATTCATTAATGGAATGCAATTATTATTGCCATAGGCTTCATCGCAATAATCTACCGGAGGCAGATAAAACTGAAAGTTCATATTATCCCCTGAATTTCCCGGACCATCTAAAAATCCATTTGATTCCAGCTTATAATCACCTTCCTGAGCCCTGATTTTAGAAGCATTAAGACCAATGGAAAGGGTGTCCTCCGGGGTAACTTCTGAGAAATCAATTCGGAGAACATCCTGATTGCCATTGGGTTGGTACACATTGTACTGTGGAGGAATTCCGGAATGCGAAGTCACGCTGATTCCTTCTTCAGAGGAAGAAGATACATAATTACTAAAATAGATATCTACGAAGGGATTGGGATAATCCAGTTCCGATTTGTCCGCAGGGCTTATCTGGGTTACCTGAGGAATACAGGAGTTATCCCCATTGGGTACGCCGCAAAGATCATTAAAAAGGGTTGGGTCAACGCAATAACCGCCTTCAAGCTGATTCTTTTCATCACACCAGTACCCAAAGCTGTCTTTATAAATATTTACGGGAGACAGTTCCTGGTTTTGATTTGTAGCTGCGTCCAGACAGACTCCATACCCGGCTGAAATGGATGTATAGGTAGCACTGGCCCATGGATTGAGATCAAAACTAAAAAGGTTTCCTGCACCGCTAAAATTACTGATATCTCCGTTACTAACTACTAAATCTGATTGCTTAAACCCAAATACATCTTCACTGAAAGATATGATAATGGGAATGGTATTCCCTTCAACGGGTTGATTCCCATTGACTGATGCAGAAGGAATGGGCTGTGAACCATCATAAAGAATACTAAGGGATGTAACCGCTGCCGTATTACTGTTTCCTTTATAAGATTGACATGAACCTGCAGAAAGGTTGAATGTAATCTCACCATCATCCAGGGGTATTGCATCAAATTGGTAGGAATTATCACTGGTTTGGTAGAAATTTGACAGACTCACTAAACCACCTTTTTCAATGGAGCCCACAGATAAATTTTGACAGTTGGTAGAAAAAGTTATATAAACTTGGATATATCCAGAATTGGTTGGCGAAGATACATTGGATGAAAATGAAGGACTGGGAATAACATTATCGTAGTTTACGGTATAGTCATTACTGGCGTAGGTATTCATATTACCTGCCGCATCAGAAAACTTCCCGGCAGGTACTTTTACGGTCACATCCCCATTTACCAATGGAATGACTTCAATTTGGAATGTATAACCGGAGCGTGTAAAACTACCTTCCTTAATATTACCATTTGAAACAGAAATATCATCTTCGGTGAACCCTTCCACTTCTTCCCAAAATTCGATGGTAAAAGGGATGGGGGTAGTACTGGTAGCTCCGCCTGTCACAGAGGAAGAAATATTTGGAGACCCTGGCGGAGATATATCATAATTGATGTTTAGGAGATTCGAATTTACATTCCAGTTACCAGCTTTGTCTGTAAAGACTCCAGAGTAAATATGAATACTCACATTTCCTTCATAATTAGGGGTTACTTCAAAAGTATAGTGCTGATCCGATATTTTTACAAAATTCCCCGGAATACCATTATCAAAGGAAGGAATACTTGCTGAATTAAAATTTTGGATATCTTCACTGAAAATAGCAGTTACCGGTATGGGTGACACATTGGTTACTGCTTTGGATGAAGTTGATAAATTCACGGTAGGATGATCTGTATCTATAACAATATCGTTGTTATAGCTTAATGAAGTTGAATCCCCCGGAAGAGGAAGTGTTAAAATGGCGGGATTATCTACATTATCAAAGATGGCAGCTCCATTTAATTGTAGTGAAGCAGAATTTATATAACTTAAATCAGAACTTTGGTGACCAGAACTCACCTCGTATCTGCAATTCAAGGTTGTCTCTCCCTCATGGAAACAATCTACAATCATGTCATTCTCGCCGGTTTCAAGCGTCAACTGCGGAGTCCCGTTCACTTGTATTGCTTCACTAAAAGTGATTAGAATATCAATATAAGATCCTTCCCCAAAGAACCCATTACCTTCTCTGGCATTCACATTGGTTACCGTTGGCATGGAGGTATCTTCTTCCACATCATTAATATATATGGTGAAATTTTTATTCAGCCAGTTACCAACATTATCCACAACTACTATGGTAACCAGATATTCATTCCTGATTTCATAATTAAATTCAGCTGAAGTACGCAGAATATTACCATCAATATGAAAATAAGCATTGAAAGGGTTTTCACCAGGTAAATAGAAGTTGTGGGAGTCATTACTGTCAAGGTCATTCACACCAAGCTGACCAATGTAAGATCCTGCCGGCATATTCTCATCAATGGTATTGTTATTCAAATATATATCAGTAGGGGCATAGTTTACCACATCAATGGAATAATTGATAGTGAGACGGGGAGACATAAACTCATCATCTGAACCACCATAGGATGAAGATTTGAAACCATTAATTGTCCTGGTATTTTTACAGAGTGAATTTGTAGGACAATTGGTATCTGTAAACCCGCTATTGTCTTTGACAATGAAGGTCATGGGATTACCATTTATCCAGCTCGGTTGACTGGCAATTTCATTAATTAATTCTGTTACATTTGCGGAGAAAATATCATCACCATCCCAATCATCCGTTATTTCAAAACTTTTCACAGCATTGGTGAGATTTCTGTTTACAATCCCATTTATTCCATCTTTAGAAAATGGTTGGGAATAAGATGATGCTTCTCCAAAGATGCTTATACTGACGGTATCAGTATGGTCGCCATTTGATTTTACTTCTAATACTGCAGAATTAATGGTAGCACCAGGAGGAATATTCACTCCTGGGAATCTTAATCCCACATTCACATTATACGTACCAAACATACCCAGCCAAAGGGTTCCACAATCACTTCCCAAACATTCCCAGTCAACATTATTCGTTGAGGCGGTCACATCCTGCTCCATTATATCGGTACTATCTGCAATTGAAAAAGTCCTGCTTTCACTGCTGACGGAAGAATACAAGATGGCCAATGGGAGCAGGAGTATGGACAATATTTGCTTCATGGACTTACCCTCACAATACCACCTACTAACTGATTTATAGAAATATTAAAGCCATCCTTATCTAATAATTCTGCAGAGGAAATATTTATGGCAGATTCATTCCATGGTGAGATTCCGCCGGGGATATTAAAGACCAGATTGATAAGAGGGCCGGTTCCTGAAAAACCATCCTGGGTAAAGGCCACAGATAAGGATAATTCTCCATTATCATCTTCTGGTTCAGGATTTAAAATTACTTGCCCTGATTCATGGAATTTGTTGACTATCCCTCCCCAGCTGGCGTGGCTGAATTCAAATTGACCTGTGTCATACTGTATCTTCACTTCTACGCCCATGATATTATTTACTTCTTCAAGATACAGATCCAGACCAAAGGATGAGCTATTATATACATACTGCATGAGGGGGGAAATACGCAGGGAACTACCCTGAATTTCATCAATAGTGAACTCTACGGATTCTTCATCCTCTTTCTCAAAATTGAAATGAGTTCTCACAGAAAATAGATAATTACCATCATCTAAAAATTCCAGGGTAGTGGAAGAATCCTTGCTCCAGGGTGTCCAGTCAAACACATCCATAAAAACATTATCCACTTCGTTTCTGCGTTCCAGTTTATAACTGAAACCGAGAGCAAAGGTATTTCCGGTCCAGTTGAGGGTAGCAGTATTGCCAGTAATGAAATCGTCTAAGAAAATGATTTCAGGAACCTGTTCTTCTTCTGAAAATTCGAACGGATTCTGACTTAAATCCGGCAGTTCTTCGCACCCGCTTAGCAACAGCAAAATGGATATAATATATAAATAAAATTTCATGATTAATTCTTAGAATTTTATGGTAGCAGTCACCTGTCCCAGAGGATTAAACCCAAATGATACCTTTGGTGAATAAGAATATTTCGCATTCACTTTTTTAATATCTCTCGTATTCCAAATCCAGATGCCAAGGGCTGCCGTACC
>CAZKEL010000041.1:0-8596 GCA_964551815.1 uncultured bacterium | reverse complement strand
AGTAGCTTTTTTAGTTCAGCAACTTCCGATTCCAGATTGTCAATTTGCTCATCTTCAAAAGAGGCATCAGCTGCATCTGCAAAGGCCTCGTCAAGGGTTTCACTTATAAAAACAAACTCACCCATTTCTGATCCAATTCTACCTTTCTGCGGTGTATGGGCTCCATCAACATCTACGATGACACGGTTTTTAATAAACCCACCCAATTCATCCCCGGTTATGACACCATCCAGATTTTCATCCGCCAGGCCATCACCCAATCCTTTCAGGAGATTTCGGGTAAAAGCGCTGTGTCCCCACTCAGGTCGTTCCTGAACCTGCTCATCTTTCCCACCGGCAGTGATTACCTGTCTGCCTCGTTCTCTGGTCATCTTTTTCAGGTATTCAGGTGTGGTATTCTTTTTCAGTCCACGGGTGTTCAGGGTGAGGCCTCCATAACAGGCATCCACAAGATAGAGGATATGCTTTGCATACGACATATCTGCAATATCATATACCGACTTCATAGGAATGCTGGAAAGATACAGATTATCTAAATTCCCATCTACGGGAATAAGATATCCCATATCTCCGCCGCTGGGGAGTTTATAAGTCTCACCATGCCCTGCATAAAAGACCACAACCCTGTCCTTTTCCCGCGCCTGTGCGAGGATATCGCTGAAACCGGCAAGAATATTATCCTTCGTGGCTTCTTCATCCAGGATCAGGCGTATATTTGATTCCTTAAACCCGTATTTTTCAACCAACATTTCCTTTACGGCAACTGCATCATTTACTGCATAGTTTAAGGGTTCAACATTTTGATAGGTATTAATACCAATCACCAATGCCCAACTCTCAGAATAAATCTCTTTGATAAAGGAAAATTTCTCGTTCGCCACCTGATCGCTTTCAACTGCAACTAAAAGAGAAACTAATACTATGATATGTGTAAAAATATTTTTGATCATCTTCATGGTATACCTCCATGTTTGGTTGTTATTGTATACTCATCTTCTGTCAAAATTTAGGTGGTTTAAAACTCTTAGCCTATTAAGACGAACACAATTTACTTCTATCGAGAGATATGGTAAAATAGAAATATGAAAGATCTCCTGTGATGTGAATCACAAATGATGGGACACCCTCAGGAGGAGCGTTTACTTATTTTGATGATGGCATTGAAAGCAATCCTGATAGGTGTAATCATAAGATTTTAAAATATTAGACAAATACCAGTTATCTCCTTTCTGAAGAGAAAACTGCTGAATAGATTGAGATGATTTGTCAAAGGCATTAAATACACTGTCGTTTATTTCGATAGAATGGAGTAGAATAGAATGATTTTGGGTATGACTTTCCCAGATTATATATTGACGAAAAACAGGATTAGATGATTTAAAAATCAGGGTATTTGACATTTTGATGGTAAAGATGACCAGAATGACAAAACCCGTCATGGGTAATATCAGCGTTTTATTAAATAATCGTGCATATCGGGGCACAACATCAGCGCCAGTCAGAATCCAAGGGGTTTGGTGGAAGCATATTCTCGGGCAAAATTTTCAACCTCACTGCGGGGAACAGGTGCATTAGGGGCATCGTCTCCCCCTTCTTCTACATGAGGATGAATGAGAACATATTTTTCGGTTAATTTATCATAAAATGCAAGAAGAGAGTCACCTAATGCCCGGATGCGTTCTTCCTCAATAATCAGCTGTTTCTTATTTTTTAAATCAGGATTAAGTTGAGATTGAAACCCTGTATTTTTAATTTTTGGCATATAAATATCCTTATTATTTTTAACGGGAATTATTGAAAATTACGACTTCTTTTCCAAGAGTTAACATTGTTAATTACGGAGGCTGTCTGCAATTCTTTTGCATGTTCTTTGGCGTAGAATAAAACCGTAGCACGCTGGCGTGAATCTTCATGCAGCATTTTTTCAAGTACTTCTAATGCTTTTTCCTTAGTAAGATCTTCAACGGCTTCAATGAGCATATCATCCCTGTTAAAATTACCCTCATGTTCAAAGGCGGCAGTAAAATACCTACCTGCTTGTTCAGCAATACTGGTAGGCTTTTCTTTAATTTTTTCAATGACTGCATTTTTTATTACTGCAAATTCAGCTTCAGTTGTTTTCCGTAGTGAGTCAGGGAGAGTCATGGTAAATTCGCCGGCTTGGTTAGATAGATTATCAGCAGGATGATTTCCTGATTGAATCACCCAGATAAAATAACTTGAGTTTTTATGACTGGCAGCCCCGCCCCATACAATATAGCCAAGCTGTCGGTTGGTACGCATTTCAAGATAAAAGGGTGGCTCTACAAATCTGCCTAACACTTTCGCCTGGGCTTCTTCTTCAATGCTGTTTTCCCCAAAATATTGAAGCCTCCAAAGACAGGAGTTATTCACTTCAGAATCAACCACAATATTTAGGTCTTCTCCCTCCTCTATACTTAATCTACGTTGTTGAATTGCATCCTCCCTGGCAAGGGGTTTCATATTTAGAATATCATAAATGAGATCGGTATTTTTTACTGCCTGAGCCTGGGAAATATTTCCATAGACCAAAGCTTGCACATAGCCATTTTTCAGTAAGGATTTTGAAAATATCTTCACATCCTCTAAAGAAATATTTTCTGCTGCTTCTGCCAATTCTGCGCTGTCAAAATATATTTCTCTTATCATGGTCCGCATTTTTTCTCTGGCAATCTGATAAGCATTACCCAAGGATACATTTTTCCAATCTCTGATTTTTTTATCTTTGAGGGCATTAAATCTTTCTGCAGGCAGGGTCAATTCATTCATATTATTGAGAATCTCTTCCAATAATTCATCAATGGAGTCATGGTAGCCATTTACTGTTATAGAAATCCCTTCCTCATCATTGGATACGAAGAATTCCATACCCGCCAGGCGGGCAGGATAGGAAGCTTCATTCATGGATTCCTTCACAGATGACACATAGAGGTTCAGCAGGGTTTGACTGCGAATATCCGTAAATTTTTTATCAATAAATATCTTATAATTAATGGATGCTTTTGGGCGTTGAAATTCTGAATCCTGGCCATAATATAGTTTTAATCCTTCTGATTTCTTAACCAGTTGGGGGTGCCCTTCTGCAGATTCTGACTCCGGTAATAATTGGGCATTTTCAGGAAGGAAGGGGTTAGGCAGGGGTAAATGCAGATTTGAAATCACCGGTGGATTAAGAAGGGCTTCGTATTGCTCCCCCATAATTTCTTCATAATTATAGTTTGATTTATACCAAAATTCTTCCAGAGGGGTATCCTGACCACTGTCTGAGAGTACACAGAGCATATTATCAGGACGTATATAAGAGAGAATTTTATGATATCCTTCCGGGTCGGGAGATCCAAAATGATACTCTACGCGATGGGCAACCTCCATGGGGTAAAAAGCAAGATCATTAGCAAAAGAGACTGCCTTCCAGGTACCTTCACCTTTGTCAGAGAAAACTTCCTCTAATCGAGCTATGGTTTTTTGCTCTTCAAACAGGTAGTTCTTAAATCCTTCCTTCTTCAACATATTAACATAGGAGAAGAAATATTCTAATACCTCCTGGTAATTGTCAACCCCTTTTTGGGTGAGTTGTACATGAATACCTGCAGAGCCATAGTTTGGGGTATCAGGGCTTCCGCCTCCCCTTAACCCTGTTGCTAAGCCCTTTTCCTTTAAGTGGGATAGCAGGCTCCCTTTCCCTTCATGTCCCATAAGACTGCCAAGAACCCGCATGGGCTTCCCGTCATACAGACTATACATGTCAATGGGGAGAGGAAATTCCAGCCCCAGCTCTTTCTTATCTTTCACCGGCTTCACTCTAATGAGACGAATCGCCTCCTTTTCCGATAAATATTCCGTTGGATATTCAATCTCATCTGCCTGATTGTTTTTAATGGGACTGAAATAGGTTCTCGCCCAGACTTCCATGTCATCAAGGGAGTATTTGCTGAGCATTGCAAGTGCCATTTGGTTGGCAGAATAATATTTCTTGTGGAAATCCAATAACACCTGGCGGTCAACTTTTTCCAAAGTTTCCAGGGAGCCAATCTCAAAATGATTAGCGGGATGATCTTCATTATAGATGGCTCGTTTAATTTGGCGCATCCTCCAGTAATCATGCTCAAGGTTCTTCTGAAATTCAGAATTGACAGCATTTTGTTCCCGCTTGGTATAATCAGCATTAAAGGCAGGAGCTATGAAAAATTGAGAGAAGCGGTCTAAAGCTCCTTCAAAGGCTTCATGGATAACCTCAAATAAATAGTTGGTATGGTCTTCTGCAGTATAGGCATTGGAATATCCTCCATTCTTGGAAAGATACATTTTATAATCTTCCACATCAGGATATTTTTCTGTTCCCAAAAAGAGCATATGTTCAAGGAAATGTGCCAAACCCTGAGCATCTGCCGGGTCAGAGAGAGAACCTACCTTCACATTCATTGAGGCAGCGGATATATTATATTTTGGATTGGATACTAATATGACTTTGAGTCCGTTATCTAAGGTGAGTTTTCTGTATTCCGTTTCATCTAAGGGGTGTTTGTCAGGGATATCAATGCCGCTGGTATTCATGGAAAACTTCCAGAATAAGATAAATATTAAAAGGACGGCTCCTAAAATGTATAGTTCATTTTTTTTCATAATGTCTCCTGTAAAATTGAGGTATCAGTAGATTAAATATTTTTTTCTTAGCTCTATAAATTGAGTGGTGGAGGTGTCATTATTAAATAATTCTCTGATTTCACCCCCTTCCTTAATGGAAAGTCTCAGCCTGTCTGAACCATATAATTTATCAATAAAGTGGGTATCTAAAAACCTGAATTGTTCCGGATGAAGTGTACTGACAATTGATAATAAGTGAACTGTCCAGTAAATTGGGTCATTCAAATAGCTGATTAAGAATCCATTACAGATTTCTCCTTCATATTTGGGATATTTGGCATGAGGTAATACTGTAGGAATAAAATGGGTTGGTTCAACTACATCCAAAGGATGGCGAATTTTCTCTAATTCCTCCAAAACTTTATCAACCTTAAGCCAGGGGGCACCAATTTGCATGAAGGGAGAATCTGTCCCCCGTCCCTCAGATATATTCGTCCCTTCCAATAGACACAACCCCTGATAGAGCCAGGCAGTTTCCAGATTGGGCATATTGGGTGACGGTGGTGGATTAAATACCTTTTTCAAATCTTGTTTGGTTGGCACTCCCTGATAGGGAATAATAGTTAATGCTGCCTGTCCTCCATTTTTCAACCAGCCTTCACTGTTTATCATTTGTGATAGTTCTCCCAGACTCATACCATGCAGAATGGGAATGGGGTGCATTCCCACAAAGGAGGAAAAGTTTTTGTCAAGAACGGGACCCTTTACTGTCCGTAGCAGTGGATTTACCCTGTCTAAAATAAAAAGATGTATCTTATTTTCTGCTGCAGCTTCCATAACCAGGGTAAGGGTACTGAGATAGGTGTAATAGCGTACCCCAATATCCTGCATATCAAATACTAAAACATCCAAATTCTGCAGCATTTCCTTTGTCGGTTTTTTAGATTTTCCGTACAAACTGTAGATTTTTGCACCTGTAAGGGGTTCAATACCACCATCCACTTTTTCACCGGCAGCTGCCATACCTTGAAAGCCATGTTCCGGGGTAAATACAGACTGAATCTCTATGCCTGCCAAGTATGCCAATTCAATAATATGTTTTCCTTCTCTGTTTAGGGAGGTATGATTGACTACCAGACCCACTTTTTTACCCTGTAATTCTTTAAAATCACCAGATTCCATAACATCCAGTCCATTGCGGTAGGAATTATCCCCGAAGAGAACGGGAATGATTCCAATCGCAGTAAGAAGGAAAATCCCCGGCAGAGTACCTACTCGGTGTAAACATATAACCACAATAATGTTTATCAGGACTGCACACCCTATGTACCAGGTCCAGGCAATTCCATAATATTGCAGAAGGAAAACTGCCGCCAATCCTGCCAGCAGTCCTATAATCAGATGAGTAGTTGAAAATTTTTGTTTGAAACGTGACAGAAGAAATAAACCCAACAACCCTCCGTAAGTGAAAGAAGCAATTTTAAGCCCCAACACCACTACAGCCGTATCTCCCTCATCAAAAAGCAGAGCAATCAAAATGAGCAGCAAAGCCCAAACGGCACTTACTATGATGGATAATTGTAAAGTTGGTTTTCTTTTAAACCAGTCATTTACTGTGGATGCAGCTAAAGCATTGATGGAAGAACTTAGAGTGGACATGGCAGCAGAAAGAACTCCAGCCAATAATATTCCTTTAACTCCAATTGGCAGATAATGGACAATAAAAGAGGAGAGCTCTCTATCTTTTTGTAATTCCATACCACCCAAATACACCCAAATTAATGAGCCAGCAAGAAGAAAGACCAGAAACTGCAGGAATACAAATAGACCGCTGCCTACCATTGCCCGGCGTGCAGCCTTAAGATTACCGCAGGTCAATACCCGCTGCACCATCATATAGTCTGCACCATGTGACGCGAATGACAGGAGGGTACCGCCAAAAAATGCACTGCCTATATACCAGGCATCTGTAAGCATGTTTTCCGTGGTAAAGCGGAATATCTGCATCTTCCCTGCATCAATTAATGGCTGCCATCCGGAAAATTCTGCAGCACTGAGAATAAAAATGATAACCATGGCACCACCGGCTAAATAGAGAACGAATTGAAAACTGTCCACCCAGAGCACAGTTCTCATTCCGCCGGATAATGTATAAACCACGGTAACAATGCCAATGATCAATACTGCCATCCATATAGGCCAGCCAGTCACGACTTGCACCACAACTGCAGTAGCTAAAAAACGTACCCCGTCAGCAAATACACGGGTAAGGAGGAAAATACCAGATGCTGTCTTTTGTACAGGTGTACCAAAGCGGCTGCCAATGATTTCATAAATGGAGGTGATATTGCCTTTGAAATACTGAGGAAGTAGATACACAGAGACCAATACTCTGCCTAAGATATAGCCCAATGCTAACTGTAAAAAGAACCAGTCACCACGGTATGCCAGCCCAGGCACTGATACAAAGGTAAGCACGGAGGTTTCGGTTGCCACAATGGAAAACATGGCCACCCACCAGGAAGTGTTTTTCCCGGCTAAAAAATAATCTTCAGAGGTAACATTTTTCCGGGAATTGTAAATCCCATACGCGGAAATTCCCCCTAAGAAGAGGAGGATGATGCTGAGGTCAATGCTGTGCAATGTATTCTAATTTGAATAGTGAATATTAAAGGGGGAATAAGGAACTGTGCATTCTAAATTTTAATACAAATGTACTGGTCTAAATTAGGATGGCACCATGTGCATTTAGCTCTTAATCTAAAATTTTTATCATTCAAAAGAACTCTGAAGGAGCTCAATAGTCATAGCAGAAACTTGAAATGGACCTCCAACCCTGAAGGGGTTGAATAATGAATATCGAATGTTGACTAATGAATGATGAATTCCGGGAATTGGGTGCAGAAGCTTCCTGACTCATGCCGCCCTTTCAGCCTTTCATTGTCTGAGATTGACCTCCCCTTTACATTTTATTTGGACAAAGTAATTTTCTGTACTGCCTGATATTCAGGGGTGGTAAATCGGATTAAATACATACCTGATGCTAATTGGGATGCATCCCAGGTAATTTGATGAGTACCTGAAGATTGTTCTGTGTTTACCAAAGTCGTAATCTCTCTGCCTAATATGTCATAAATACGAATGGTGACTTGTGTGATTTCAGGAATTGAATATTGTAACACTACATTTGGATTAAATGGGTTAGGGTAGGCATAAGACAAAGAATATGATTCAGTCAATGATACATTGGACTTTATAGATTCAGTATTAGTATCTAATGTCTGTGGAACTATTCCCTGCATAAAAGCCATAGTCATTCCAAAATTATCGTGAGCATACTCTTTTATGAGTTTTTTCTCTATATCAGCTTTTGATTTCCCTGCTCGTGACAACCCGCCTGTTTTTTCTGCAATGACCCATTCTTCAAAGAGATGTTTGGGGGTAAGCTCACTTTCAGGATATAAACCTTCAAGTATTAATATCTGGTTTAATGCTTCTTCATAATTACCAGAGTCAATTAGTTGAGTAATACGATGGGTGGATGCATATTGAAAGGTAAGGGTTTCAGGGTAGTCCTGCATAATTTGTTCAAGCAGGGTGATTAAATCTGCTCTTTTGTTTAATTTGGTATAGCATCTTGATAGTCCGGCTATTGCCCATCTGACTATGCCGGCATCAGGGTTTTCCATAACCAGGGCGATATACTGAGAGGCGGCTAAAATGTAATCTCCCAAGACTTCATTTTGAAAAGCTAAATGCGCAATATTGCTGCCGCTATTCTCAGATATGGTGGGTTGCCAATAGACTTCTCCAAACACATCAGCCTCTCCCGATTCACAGGGGTTGTTTGAATCTGACTGCCAATGATTCATTTGGGCATAAATAGGGTAATCTGTATTTTCACTATAAACATCCCAGGTATTAGAAGCGAAACGATTATAGCCTTCGAAGGCAGACATATTATCTAACTTAATCCCCAGCCAGGGAAGGC
>CAZKEL010000040.1:21925-23856 GCA_964551815.1 uncultured bacterium | reverse complement strand
TTCTGTTTATCTACAACCTACATTGAAAAAAGTATCGTTAAGTGTGAAGAACCTGTTTTAATTTGAATCCTTTATTCCTAAAATAATCTTTATAGTCTTTACCATAATGGATAGTGGATAAGATATTAAACCCTCCATATCTCAACCAATTATCATTCGAAGAAATATTATCATGGTATTCAAAAATAATAGCCTGCTTTTTCTGTCCCCATGGATGACGTTTTACAAATAATGATTGAAATACTTCCTTTGTAGCGAAGCTGTAGCTTGGTAAATATTCAATTTTTATGGATATCGGCATTAATTGGCTTAATGTAAATTTGGGACCCAAAATAAACCCAGAAACTCTATTAGCATCAATTGTTCCATCAAGGGAATATGATAACCGTAGATTCTTGTAGTCGATATAAAATTGGTAAATTTTTCTAAATATTGAATTTGATATTGTTGCACCATCATTCCATTGATCCACAAAATTAGAATCCAAATATTCTTCATGACCATCAAAAGTAGAAATTGATTCGCCTCTGTCCTGTATTCTATTTACCATTAAATTAAGTGTGTTTTGTAATTCTGAAAAACTTCTTTCAACCTGTGAATTGTCAATAATGTTCATCTGAGAATTTGTGATAACTTCCTCTACTTTCTCCTCCACTTTATCTTCAATATAGGCCGGGTTCACAAACACCATTTCACCCTCACCGCTACCATATCTACCTTTAATGGGGGTTTGACTTTCTTCTGATGTTATATAGACTTTTTTACTTAAGAAGGACCCCAATTCATCTGCTGTGATATATCCATCCTGGTCTAAGTCAGCTAACCCATCATTCATTCCGGTTAGTAACTCTTTAGTAAATGCACTATGTCCCCATATTGCTCGTTCCTGTGATTTGTCACCTTTCCCACCGGCTGTTATGATTTGCCGGGCAGATTCATTTGTCACTTTAATTATATATTTTTCATCATCATCAAAATCTGTTTTTTTTAGACTTCTTGTGCCTAAAGCCATTAAACCTCCATAGCATGCATCAATCATATACAGCACATGTTTTGCAGAGGTAATTTCAGATATTTCCTTAAAATCTCTCATTGAAATTCCAGTGACATATAAATTATCTGGATTACCATCAACAGGAATTAAATAACCAATTTCACCCCCGGACTTTATTTTGATTGTTTCACCATGACCTGCATAAAATACAATAATACGATCATTCTCATTTGCATTCATTACTATGGTATATAATTTATCTTTTATGTAATCTCTAGTAGCATTCTCATCTAAAATGAGGTGTACATTGTCTTCAGGAAAATTAAATTTTGATTTAAGAAGCTCAGCTATACTTTTGGCATCCTCTACAGCATAGCCCAAATCATTAATATTTTCAGATTGATAATTATTTATTCCAATAACTACAGCATGACTATTTTCATAATAATTAGTGGATTGGGGGGTAAGAAAAGATATACACCATACCGAAATTAAGAATGGTAAAAGAAAATAATTTTTCAAGTTAGGTATTGAATTTAATTTTTAAGAAATATGACTTAAATATGGGAATTAAAAACAATATAATATATTTTAGGCTAATACTTCATTCACCAATAGTATTATATCCTGAATATTTATAGAACCGTCATTATTCATATCTGCACAATTACTTTCGGAGGGGATACCCAAGGCAGTATTCACCAATAAAATGATATCCTGAATATTTAGAATTCCGTCAGTGTTCATATCCCCTGCAAGATTGCAGTCCTCATTGCCATCCTGACCTTCTATAAGTCCCAGGCGGGCTAATTCTAAAATGGCCCGCATGACAATACTCTGGTTAGTGCTAAACATATTCATGCAGCCGTCATCACTATAGTCCATATAATTCTCTACCATATCAGGGTAATTCACAGGAGAGTCAGTGCAGGAATTT
>CAZKEL010000040.1:0-21825 GCA_964551815.1 uncultured bacterium | reverse complement strand
GTGGGCCAGTCAGGGACAGAATCTAAATCTACATTTTGCATAACTTCATTTACGTTGGTAGGGGGGTAGGCAAAACCCAGAACCTGCCCCAGGAAGCTTTCTTCAATATTACAGACCCAAATATTCAAATAGCGACTGGTGTCCCAGGCATCCACACCGCCCTCAGAGGACTTCTTTACATTATCCAAAGTGATGTTACCGGTGAATATATCTGTAAAATCAATATAGGGGAAACCGGATTGAGAAGTATAGGTTCGGGTGATACCATTTGAGGGATTACCGGCGGGGTCATGAGAAGCCAGAACAAACTCAATTTCTACATCTGCAGCAACAGGGATAAATTCAGGTCGGGTTTCATCTGCATTTGCATTCATTCGCCTGAAATCTTCATTTAATACGTCAATTTGTGATTCAATGACATAGTCCGGTAAGTTTTGTGCATCATTATTATATACGATATGAAATACTACCGGTATCTCATAAACAATATCTCTTTGTGGTTGTTCTACAGCATGGCGTTGTGCCAGTTCATAGATAAAATCTGAAGATGCTTTGATGCCGGGCTTCACAGATTCAATATGTTCTATTGCTTCATCATATCCACAATATTTTATGTCTGTCTCTATGGAATAGGACAGGGATGCTATCAAAAATAAGGTAATAAGTTTCATTAAAATCTCCTGTAATAAGTAATTGGTAACAGTCTCGAGACATCCTTAAATTACTACAAATTACAGGAATTTCCTGAGGGAAATTATAGGACTATGAATTGGTACATCAGGATTATATTAATTTTTAACTGTAGTGGATTAATTATGGGAGGATCTTTGGAAAATACAAACAAAAGCAGCATTGAGCAGGCTACCTTTGGAGCCGGGTGTTTCTGGTGCGTTGAAGCAGTATTTGAACAAACAGAGGGAGTACGTGCTGTAGAAGCAGGTTATACCGGTGGTTCTACCAAAAATCCATCCTACGAACAGGTCTGTAGTGGGAAAACGGGTCACGCAGAAGTGATTCGCATTGACTATGATGCAGGAGTCATTTCTTTTGATTCTCTGTTAAAAATATTTTGGAGAGGGCATGACCCTACCACTCTAAACCGTCAGGGTGCAGATGTAGGTACTCAGTACCGTTCTGCTATTTTTTATCACTCTGAATTGCAGAAAAAAATAGCTGAAGAATCAAAATCCACAATGGATAGCAGCCAATATTATCCCAATCCCATTGTGACGGAAATTTCACCCTTGGGAGACTACTATGCCGCCGAAAACTACCATCAGGATTATTATAAAAATAATCCAAATGCTCCTTATTGTCAATTGGTAATAAAGCCTAAATTAGAGAAGTTAAAAAATAAATAAATGTTATAGGAAAGGATAATTATGGGACTAGATTTAAGTGTACAATTAACAGAATATCTACGGGCAATTGGCTGGGCAATTTCTGCATCAATTGGATTTTCATTGGGAATTGGCATAGCATTAACTGTTTTTGATAAACTCACACCAAATATTAATCAATGGTCTGAAATTAAAGCGGGTAATAATGGGGCAGCATTAATTATATCCTCTATTGTTGTCATGATTGGCATCATTGTATTCAGAGTAATATAGCATGTTTGCTATCACATTGCAATTCCCCAGATAATATTATAATTGACAATTGAAATTGAATATCATATTTAGAATTTGAAGAATACTCTTTTACTTATATTCGTCTGGGGTTCTCTATTTGCAGAAAACCGCTATATTGATGAAGTTTTTGATTCGGTTACCAAGACAGAAGATGTTATCTATGGTAATGCCCCTGATCTGCCGTTTATATTCCTATTTGAATGGAATACCTACGATGTAGATTTAGATATGGATATTTATGAACCTGCAGGGGATACTCTCGATAATAGACCTGTGATAATATTTTTACATACCGGTGCTTTTTTCTCAGGACACAATGAATTGGACGATATGGTAGCTCTTTCCACAACCGCAGCCAAAAGAGGATATGTTGCAGTTAGTTTGAACTACCGATTGGGACTCAATATCTTGAGCAGTTATAGTGGTGAGCGGGCAGTGTACAGAGGAATTCAGGATGGGTCTGCAGCCATTCGGTTTTTGAAAGAATACTCTCATGAATTTAGGATTGATCCTGAAAATATTTTTATGTGGGGCAGCAGCGCAGGTTCGTTCATTGCGCTTCACCTTGCCTTTTCACAGAACGATGAACGCCCTGAATCCACCTACGGGAATTGGCAGGACCCCGATCTGGGATGTATAGATTGTGAAGGGAATCCATTTGACCATAGTGGTAAACCAAAAGCTATCATTAGTTGCTGGGGAGCCATAGGCGATCTGGATTGGATAGACCCTGAAGATGCTGTCCCGACCCTTATGTTCCATGGGAGTATTGATCCGGTGGTTCCCATCAACTCAGGATTTCCACTGATGGACATCGCACTCCCAATGGTTTATGGGTCAAACCTGATTTATGAAAAGTTACAATCTCTGGAGTTATCCAGCGAACTCCAAGTTGAGGAAGGGGAATTACATGAATACTGGGGAACGGTAAATGGTAACTGGTTTGGTGGTCCTACTGAATTTTGGGAGGGTATTTTAGAGCAAAGCTTTTCTTTTTTATATCAGCAGTTAGACTCTGACTCTGATTGTGGTATCGTGGGGGATGTGAATGGAGATAACTTGATTAATGTCCTGGATCTGGTTGATTTTACCCAATGTATCCTTAATCATACATGCAGCGAATGCCACGATATAAACTATGACGGAAATGTGAATATTATGGATATTATTTTAGTTGTCAATAGTATCCTGGAGGAGTAGATGAACCAATTATTTTTGTATATAATTTTTATTCAATTTTCATTACTAAATTTTCATTATTCACAGGTAGCACCTTTTATTCTCCCCTACAGTTTAGAACAGAATGGCGCAAAGATATCTTCCTTTAATTTGGAGGAAGGTGAAATGAACAACTTCGTTGAGTTTATGAATTATGCCGACTTAACGGTTTTCCCTGATAAAAAAATCTGGAGTCTTACCATTAACTTTACAACTTTCAAAAAGGGGTATGTGTCCATTAATAATTGGAATGTTCCCAATGGAGCCAATCTTTTTATTCTCTGGGGTGAAAATGCATATTCCGGACCTTACCCTTCAAAACAAAACAATCACTTTATAAGTGGTCGCTTCGCCGGGAATAGAATTACCCTGGAGTATAACGAACCGGTAAATTCAGAATTTGAAGGCAGCTTTACATTTGGGAATTTCCTGTCTGATAATGACCCTGCTGAGGTAGTCATCAAATACCCTGTGATTCCTTCAATTAAAAGTACCCGGGAGCGTCCTAAAATAATGGTGACAGGCTATTGGCCCCCCACCAATGAAATGGTGCGTCATTTCAGTCAAAGCGAAGAGCTAAATCCGGCAGGCTGGCAGGGTGAGAACTGGGAAAACTCCGGTTATGATGTGGTTTCTTTCTTCCCTGAATTTAATCCCGCTGATTGTAATAACTGTGGCCAGGGCTATGGTGATCTTGAAGTAGATTATCAGGATTTTTCACAAGATTTCTGGCCTATTATTGAAGCCATAAATCCCGTGGGGATAATCACTTTCAGCAGAGGGTATAACGACCATAGTTGGGAGCTGGAAAACAGAGTAGTAAACCGTACCAACTGGGTAGATGATTATACCACGCCATTATTACCAACTCCCAATCCTCCGGACAATTCAGTCAACAATTACCATGTACGCTATACCAGTTTGCCTGTTGAGGAGATAATTGCAGAAATTGAAAGATCGGGATTGGGTTTAGACGCCTACTTAGACAATACCAACGCAGGAATGTTTTTATCCGAATTTGCCGGTTACCATGGCAGCTGGTATAAAGAAGACCATGATGATAATTCTGAAATACCCTGTTTTGCCAGTGGGCATATACATGTTGGCGCACAAATTGATTGGGATTCCGCAAGACTGGCTGCTGAAATCTCCATCAGAACCTTAATAGAGTATATTGACCAATTTATGGTTCTCTCGGGAGATTGTAATAGTGACGGTGCAGTAAACATTCTTGATGTGGTAGCACTGGCTAATGTAATTTTAGGTAATGATGAATTTACTCCATCCCAATCTACTGCTGCTGATTTAGATGGTAATGGTATTTTAAACATTTTGGATATCATTGCCATAGTGAATCTTATTCTGAATTAAACATTCCTGCTACAAGTAGTCTTCTGGTGAATAAAACGCTCATTTCCACCGGCTCAATGGAAGCGACGCAGGCAGCCGCCACCATGATGGAGGAGGGAGGCAATGCCTTTGATGCAGCAGTATCTGCTGTTTTTACCTCCATGGTTTCAGAATTTGCTCTCACTGGTCCTGCAGGGGGCGGTGCTATGATGGTAAAGACACCGCACTCCAAGCCCATAGTCTATGACTTTTTCGTGAATACGCCGTATCAATCAACCACGGAAAAATTGGAGTTTTTTAAAGCGGAGATCAATTTTGGCAGCTCTAAACAGTTTTTCCATATAGGTAAGGGCTCTGTTGCAGTGCCCGGTACCCTTGCGGGACTTATAAAAGTACACTCAGATTTGGGAAAACTCCCACTCTCCATAATCTTACAACCAGCCATAGCTCTGGCAAAAAACGGCTGTAGAATGAATCGGGAGCAAGCCTTCATATTTAAAATATTAGAACCCATTTTTACTCATACCATTGAGGGAAGGAGACTACTATGCAGAAACAATGTTATCCTGAAAGAGGGACAAACCTTTAATAATCCAGACTTTGCCACTTTTTTAGAAAGGGTTATAGACGAAGGGATAGAGTTTTTTTACAGAGGAGATGTGGCAGACCAAATTACTACCCTATTAAGGGAGGGTGGCTTGATAGATAATAAGTCCATGAAGGATTACAGCGTTGAAAAAAGAAAACCCATTTTTACCGATTTTCTTGACTACCGGGTTTATACAAACCCTCCACCCTCTGCAGGTGGGAGTCTTATAATATTCTTGCTAAAATTAATAGAGGATGGAAATGCAGCACATTCTTCCCTCTCCCAATTATTACAGGCCATGGCAGTTACCAACACAGCTCGGCATGAAATATGTAATGATGCCAATGCACCTGAAATGTTTAATCGGCTCTTAGAGGAGGATGTGGTTAACAAATATAAAACTACTCTGAATTATTGGTGGAGTAATCCTGCAACATTTTCAATAAGCTCCGGTAGAGGGTGCACGACTCATGTAAGTGTAATGGATAAAGAAGGAAATTGTGCCTCGGTTACCACTTCAAATGGAGAAGGTTCAGGATATGTTATTCCAAATACAGGGATTATGCTGAATAATATGTTGGGTGAAGAAGATCTTAATCCTCAGGGATTTCATAATTGGACTACCCCGCGGCGACTCCCTACTATGATGTCCCCAACTTTAATCATGCAGGGAGATAAACCTGAAATGGTTATAGGCAGCGGAGGGAGCAACCGTATTCGATCTGCTATTGTGCAAGTCATTATAAATTATTTTTGCAAGAACCAATCCTTAGCTGAATCTATAGAAGCTCCACGAATACATTATGAATCAGGGACGCTCTATTGTGAGCCGGGTGTAACAAATACAACTACTATACCCGATGAAATTATTTTTCAGAAATTTTCTGATAAAAATCTCTTTTTTGGGGGAGTGAATGCAGTAACCCGGGACTTCGCTTTTTCTGACAGAAGGCGCGGTGGTACTACAGTTATACTTGAAGATTAATGAAGGTTGACAGTTCAAAAGTTGCCTTAGTAGTTGAAGGCGGAGGATTTAAATCTGCCTTTACAGCAGGTATCCTGGATATTTTCATTCGTTTTGGTTTTGACCCCTTTAGTTTATATCTTGGAGTATCAGGAGGAGCCATGAATCTCACTTCTTACCTATCCAAGCAATATAAGCGCAATATAAACATAATCACCGCTGTTGCAGAGAGTGCCAATTTTATCAGTATTGTCCGATTTCTAAAGGGGGGAAATTATATGGAGCTGAAATATCTGATGGATGTGGCATCCAGAAAGTTTCCTTTCGATCAACCCACGGCAAATAGTTTCCTGGGGGAGGCAGACTGCAGAGTGGTGGTGACAAACTATTCAAACGGTGCACCGGCTTACCTGTCGGTGAAAAAATTCGGCTGGGTGAAAACCATGGAGGCTACAGGATCTCTTCCCGTTGCTACCAGAGGTTATTGTAAGCTTGCTGGAAAAAAATATATTGATGGGGGACTTGCAGACCCACTTCCCGTAAAAAGGGTATATGATTGGGGATATAGGAACATCATCTTGCTTCGAACGCATCCATCTGAGTATGAAGCTGACTGGAATTTCGAGTCATTGTATGCCCCTCTCTTTTATAAAGATAATCCCAAATTGCAAAATCTCATAACCCGCAACGCCCGCATTTATGAGCGGGAACAGAATTATATACAAAACCCACCCAAGGATTTACATATTACCCAGATATCACCACCTGAGGAATTGAAATGTGGCGTAATTTCTTATAATAGAGATGATCTCATGGCAGATTATCGTACCGGTATGGAAATGGGAGTGGATGCTTTACCGAGATTAAAAAAGTAAAATCCAGCAAGCGGTAAGGGGTGAGGTGAATCGGCCAGATATAGGAAGACACTTTGGTATTACAATGAACAATGATGGGGCGGAACAAAAACATTTGTGTATCGAATGTCGAATGACGCATTCCAGGGACAGGGAATCGCTGACTATTTAGATCAAATTGACCATACTGCTTTGGCACTTTGTACTCAGGTTTCTCAGAAACTCAGATATATTAAGCTCCCTTAATAATCTGTCTGTAAATTTTCGCCCCTTCTCTTAATTTTCTCTCTTGAGTTTTGAAATTAACTTCATAAAGACCAAACTTCATATGATATCCTTCAGCCCATTCGTAATTATCCAATAAAGACCAGTAAAAATATCCACGGATGTCCATTCCATCATTGAGAGCAATTTGGAGTTGCTCCAGATATTCTCTGATCCATTTTTCACGGAGATTATCCTGTTTATCTGCAATGCCGTTTTCCGTCACTATAATTGGTCTACCCAAAGTGGATACTGTCTGCAATGCATCATAAAATCCCCTTGGGTACATGGTATAAGGCATATCCGTTTTAGGTTCATCTTCAGGGTATTGCGGAATGAAATGGGGCTTATTAATTAATTGAAATTGTAAGAAATTATGAGAATAATAGTTGAGTCCAATAAAATCATAGCTATGGGAAGCGCCGGGAATTTTTTCATTTAATAAATGCAGAATGGGAATATTGGATGTAAAGGAATCTGTTTTCAAACAGTGTAAAACCAAATCATTATAAAAGTGATTTGAGAATTTCGAGATAAGCTGATCTATAGGATTCAATTTTCTCCAGGGCTTAAACTGATTTATATTTTTTACAAACCCAATTTTACTGGAATTTCCTCCGGGTAATGATTTTATACCTTCATATACAATTACATGTGCTTTGATGAGATTTTTGAGTACTTTAGCTGCCAGGTAAATATTCTGCTTTTCAGGGGGGAATATACCTGTAAAATACCCTTGAACTGTAAAGACCTCTGGCTCATTGATCACACAAAAAAAGGTAACTCGATCACTAAATTCCCTGAAAACAAGTTTAGTAAACCGCAGAAAATATTTAATATTATTTTCCTTTTCAAATGCACCCTTATATTCAAACCAATCAGGATGTGTGAAATGATGCAAAGTGATCATTGGGGTGATATTCTTCTTTATCAAGCTGTCAATTATTCGAGAGTAATGCTCTATAGCGGAATGGTCAAATTGATTTTCTTCAGGTTCTATTTTACTCCACTCTACCGAAAAACGGTAGGCATTCAGCCCAATATTTTCCATTAAGCAGAAATCCTGTTCATAAAGGTTCCAATGATTACAAGCCTCACCTGCAGATTGTTTATCATGCAAAAAAGTATAAGAATGGCGGGAGGGAGTATTTTCCCATTGTGACCAATTATTATTCGTGCAGTTACCTTCAACCTGATGCGCTGCAGTTGTAGATCCCCAGAGGAATTTTTCAGGAAATTCTAAGTCTGAATGTGTCATTGTTCAATGTTTGAAAAGATGTAAATTAAACCCGTATAGAGATGAGGGTAAAATGATATATCACACTTTAAAATATTATTTAACACCACTATTAATACCAGTAGCAGTCATGGGATTATTGCTGGGTGGGTTATGGATGTGGCTGGGAGTTATTCAGCTATTCATCATCATGACCATAGGGGATGAATTTACTTCTGAAGATACTGCTATGCCTGAATATAAATATCCTATTTTAATTGAATTTCCTCTCCATTTAGCACTGCCCATTATTACTGCCATGTTAATCGTCTTCGCCTGGACTTCCGGAAGTGGACAATCAGACTTTTTGGGAATTGCCTCCTTTTTATCGCGTTTTAGCGGATATGACTTTATATCTGCAAGAAATAGTAATACATGGTACCACTATTTAGGTGCAATTATCGGAATGGGTTTTCTTGTGGCTGGATATGGTACCAATGTAGCTCACGAACTCACCCATCGGGTGAAAGATAAAGTTGCCATGCTGGAAGGACGCTGGCTTTTGGCTGCAAGCTGGAACCCTGACTTCGCCATTGAACATGTATATGGACATCATACTTATGTGGGAACAGAAAAAGACCCTGCTACTGCAAGAGTGGGTGAGAATGTGTACACCTTTGCAATCAGATCTACTATTATGGGCCACCTTAGTGCCTGGAAAATTGAAATGGGACTTTTAAAGAAAAAAGGCAGGAGAATTATTTCTGTTTATAACAGGCTGCTTACAGGTTACCTTATGTGTTTATGCTGGGCTTCTTTATTTTATCTGGCAGGGGGAATGTTTGGATTCATTTTATTTCTGGCTCAGGCGGGTATTGCAAAGTTCATCTTGGAAATTGTGAATTACATGGAACATTACGGATTGCGGAGAAATCCGGATGAACCGGTAAGGCCGGAACATTCCTGGAATACCAATAAACGAATGAGCGGGCTGGTATTGTTTTCACTGACCCGTCATTCTGCCCATCATGAGAAACCTACCATCAAATTCTGGAAATTAGACCCTTATGAAGACGCTCCTCAAATGCCCTATGGGTATTTGACCACGCTCCTGCTTTGTCTGGTTCCGCCCTTATGGTATCGGGTGATTAATCCACGCATAACATCCTTAAAAACTACCCATGCAGGATAATGTCTCACCAGATTCAATTCATCAGCTGGAAGAACATATCTTAAAGCTGCAGGATGAATTAAATAACGCCCTCAATGAAATTGAGCAGCTTCGCCTCCAATTAAATACGCAAATAAACACCGCAAAATCAGAACAATCCACAAATTTAGAAGAATTAAAACGCACCAGACAATTTATTACCTCCCTCAGTCATGTTGCAGTAAAAATTGAAACAGAGCGGAATCCTGATGATGTGTTAGAAATTTTGGGGAAGGAGTTGACTAAACTGGGTTTTTACTGCTTTATAGGGGAAGTAAACCTAGAAAAAACTACCCTCACAGGACTATATACTTCCTTCGAGAGTAAAATTATCACCATGGCTGAAAAAATTGCAGGTTTCTCCCTTCAGGACTATAAAATACCTCTCACTAAATTTGATTATTACGAAAAACTCTTTCTTAATCAAGAGCCTATTTATATTCCAGATGTGACTGCTGAAGTTAAAACAGCTCTGCAAGCGATTCCGGGGCCTATTGTTACCCAGGTGATGAAGCTATTAAAAATCAAACCAGGCACTCCTTCCATTTCTGTACCCATGTTGGGTAATCATAAAACAAAAGGGATGCTTTCCGTTTGGGGAGAAAATATCTGTGAAGGGGATACAGAAGCTTTAGTTGTATTTGGTAATCAGGTAACCATAGCCCTTGACAATGCCCAATTAATAAATCAAGTAGAGAAAGCCAGGGACGAACTTGAAAAAAAAGTTGAAGACCGCACCAGTGAATTAAGATGGCTCCAGAAAGAAAGAGAGCAATTTATTGCCAGGGTATCTCATGATCTCCGCACTCCCATTGCTGCTATTATGGGCTTTTCTCAACTACTCACCATGAAAAAATGGGGGGAGGTCAATGCTGAACAGGAAGAAAAATTAATTAAAATAGCAGGTCATGCAGAAAGGTTGGACCATATTGTAGATGACCTGCTCAGTGTTTCTCGAATTGAAGCGGGAGCTACCGGTACCAAAAAAGACGTGGTCAATCTCAATGAGATAATTTTTAATGTTATCAATGAGATGGCTATAATTGCAAAGTATAAGACACAGCATATATCCTTCCATAATAAATTTAAGGAAGCAACAGTCTTAGGAGACAGCGATGGAATTTATGAAGTACTCATAAATTTAGTAGATAATGCTCTGAAGTATAATTCAAAAAATGGTAATGTTTTAATTACTTCAAAAAAGAAAGGGAATATGGCTTTGGTGGAAGTGAAAGATTCAGGAATTGGATTAAAGCCAAAAGAGAAGAAGTCAGTATTTGAAGCCTTTTACCGGGCGGAAATGGCAGGTGAACTGCGCATACAAGGTACAGGACTTGGATTATCCATCGTAAAAAAATTAATTAATCAGATGTCAGGAGATGTCTGGGTAACATCTAAAGGTACTGGCAAGGGATGTACTTTTTCCTTTACATTACCAATGAATTCAGGAGGCCAAAATGGAAAATAAACGCATATTACTTACCGATGATGAACCGGATTTAGTGGAAATCCTTGAGGCGATCATCGAACGACCAAACTGGGATATCATCACCACAAATGACGGCAAAACTACCATGGCAGAATTAAGAGTAGGCACTTTTGATTTAATCATCCTGGATTTGCTTATGCCTGAACCAGACGGATTTGAAATTCTCAAATGGGTTCGTAAATCAAAGGAGCATAAAGATATTCCCGTAGTAGTTATTTCGGCTTATTGCCATGACTCAACCATTCAAACTGTCAAAGATATTGGTGCCAACGACTTTGTGAAGAAACCTATAGGCATTCATGAATTCAAGCAGGTAATCTCTAAGTATTTGTAATAGAAATAGTTGGAATTAGAATTGAGTTGTTAGATGGCTGTAAACTGTTTGAAGATAGAAAGAACAATTAGATTAAATTAAAAATATAGTTTACTCAAAAATAGTACACCCCTGCTTAAGCAATAAAATAATGGATTGAGACTCTTCGTTCCTCAGAGTGACAGGGATTTAATGGGGTTTATTCGTCAATGGACATTCGACCTTCATCATTCGACATTCAATATTCGAAATTCATCTCATGCCCATCCTCCAACTACACTAAAGTTACGATGGATAAATAGTGTAATCGTAGATTGATTCAATATTCGATATTCGTTGTGTAATTAACACATAGATAACTGAATAATAATGGATTGAGACTCTTCGTTCCTCAGAGTGACAGGGATTTTTACTGGATTATCCGTCAATGGTCAATGGTCAATCGTCACTTGCCTGCCTGCCGTAGAAACAGCGTAGGCAGGTCAATCGTTCGACTACACTAAAGTTACGATGGATAAATAGTGTAATCGTAGATTGATTCAATATTCGATATTCGTTGTGTAATTAACACATAGATAACTGAATAATAATGGATTGAGACTCTTCGTTCCTCAGAGTGACAGAAGTATGTAAGCTTTGAAATTTTAAATTTTTCATTTTTCATTTTTAATTTTTAATTTTTCATTCTCATTATTCCCCAGCCCCTATCCTTCTTTTCCTTTCCAGAATTCTCTAAAGGAATTATAACCGGAGATTTCTTCAATGGTGAATTCAGGAGCAAATTCTAATTCACTTTTGTATAACTCTGACCATTCATTGAAATTTCGAAATGCTACAGCTTTTTTCCTCTGCATAAACCAGGCTTTTACCTGCCAGAAAATACCGCATTCCTCCAACGGGTCTATCCGGCGGATTTTGTCAGCATAAAAGTGTACCATTTCAGGTGATTTGTTTTTATTGTAATATTCACATAAACAGTCCATCATGAAATAATAATACCTCTCTAATTCCTGGCTCACATTCTGGGACCAAAGTTCCTCCATTCCTTGCAGATATTTACCAGTATAAAAAGGCTGAACCCGTTCGAATTCCAACATCGCGTTAAATTCTTCACCATAATGCAGACATTGTCTGCCACGCTTATAGCCGTTAACAAACTCTCCTGCATCCCACCAAATATCATCCGTATTTATAATTCCGTATGAATGGGTATCAGTTTCCGACTGAATGAGTTGCACCTGCAGATTTACGGGAAATAAATGTCGTAAACGATACAGAGTTTGTCTCAATCGTTTATCTAATACAGCAGGGGTGTCGTCTGCCCACAAGTCATCAATGATGGTCCATTTGGGAATCAACCTGTGATTATGCAGCTTTTGGGTGAGAAGGTAGGCAAGAAGCCGACGGGACTGTCGTATCCAGTTTTCAGGTGATGGGGGCGAGGTGTCGCAAATGATACTTAGTTCACCAAAACTTTTTATGGTGACCTGATTCCTTTGTTTGATGAGTCTTTTCAACCACTTAATACTCAATTCATTATTGGTAAGTTGGGATTGAATATAATTTACAAAGGGAGAAGGTCCTTGTTTTGAGAGGTATTCTGTCAATCTGAATACGGCAGTACTAAAAATGCTCTCTGAAGATTCCACTGACAGATTTCTTTCCAATGGAGAATAGTCACCGGACAAAACCTGATTGGCAAAGGCAGTGATCCTGCTGCGGTAACCAGCATCTCCGCTAAATGGTAGGGAGCTTTCCTTTTTAAGATTTGGTCCAAGTGTGAGAATGATTTCCAATTGAATCAATGGACTGTCTAACCACTCTGCTGATATAGGAGAAAATTGGAATCGGTACATAAATTTTACAAATACATCCATATTCCTTTTACGGATTGAGGTAAGGATGAGAGGTAATAAATATCCTTCAGCTTCCCGGACAGAATTCTTTTCACTTTGTAAAAGATGTGCTGCCCGGTAAGCCTGGATAAACCCCGTCCCCATGGCATCTTCCTTTGTCAGACCTTTTTCAAACAATGCTTCCCAGGATTTGGGAGGTGCGTGCTTGAAAAAGAGTGAAGCCGCTTCAAATTCTAAATTATAGTCACTGTTTTTTCGTCTCTCTTCAAAAATAGCAAACCATTTTTTATGTCCGTTTTTTACTTCAGTACATGCATGTAGGATTTTCAGTGCATTTCGACATCCATGTAGGCCAAGTTCTCTTTGATGAAAGAATATACTGTCTGCTTTTTGGTATGCTGTTAGGGCTTTTTTATATTCAGGCGTTTTTTTTGTTATGTAGGCATCACCTAAAAAGCCATAGCCCTGGCCTTCATAATTGGGCAGACCATCTTTTTTAGCAATAGCTATACCTTTGCGGATATATTGCTGCCCTGATTTATATTTTCCGTCTGAGCAAAAACTTGAACCCATGATGCTGTATAAAATGGACTGCAGGTTTTTCACTTTATGTTCCACGATCATCTTTTCTTGGGATTGAATCAGGCGGGCGGCTTTTTTATATTCTCCTAAGTTCTGGTAAGCTCCTGCAAGATGGGCTAAAGGCGTCTGAGCGCTGATATATTTTTTCATTCTCAGCAGCGAATTTAATGACTTTTTTCCATATTCAACTGCTTCTTCAAATTTTCCACAAAAAGTTAAAGCCTGTGCCAGGTAGGATTGACTCATGGCAATAAAATGTGGATGACCGTAAGCAAGGGCAGCAGACTGCGATTTTTTACAGAATTCCAATGCTGTGAAACAATCTCCGGTCATCAATTTTTGAAATTGAAGGCGTTCATAGGCAACATAAAGCATATATTGGTTCTCTGTTTTTTTTGCCAGTTTGAGAGCGGAGTTTATGAGTTCTTCTGCTTCTGGTAATTTATTGGTCAAAAAGTAGTCATTTGCCCGGTCAAGACTGTGACGGCACCAAAGTATTTTACCTTCAGTGTTGTTGCGGGGAATGGAAGAAATCTGTTTATGCAGCCGATCTCCGGATTTTTTCAATCCTAACCGCCGCCGGTTCACATACTTGAGAGAAAGCAACCGCAGCAGAGCATGGTTATCTTTCATTTCTTCAGCAAGTCTGATGCCCTTGTTTAATAGTCTTTTTACTTTCGCAATTTCATTGTTCAAAATCAGGGTAGGTATATAGTCCGGGGCTGCATGAAGAAAAACGGTGGGAATGGGGGATTTTAACAGATATTCAAAAAAGGAGGAAGATTCCTCAATATCACCAGAAGTTTGTAGTAAATAGGCATATTTAGCCAAATCGAAAAGGCGTTTCTCCTGGTGGGTTTCCAGCTCATAACAACGGTGAGACCAGCGTGCTAATTCTTTTATCCTGCTGGTTTTCCCAAAGAGTTCTGAGACGGCATTACGAAGCGTCTGCAGTATTTCTCTCTTTTCTTTGTTTGTAGATGGATTTACTTTCATCGCATAAGGGGCAATGGCAAAGGGAGGCAGATCCTCCTGTGTGGAAAAGTATTGGTATAATTTATTTATGATGAGGTGGTAATGAGTATTCTCCAGACTATTTTGAAGTTGATAAGAGATGAGGGGATGAGAAAAAGTAAGATCATTGTATAAAAAATGGCACTTAATCAATTCTTTTATTTTACTTTTCACTTGTTTTTCACTCAGCCCGGGAATAGAAATCAGTTCCTGTATGTTTAAGGAAGCAGCAGAAACGGCCAAGATACCTGCAAGCAGGGCAGATTGGGAATCCTGTAAAAGGACCTTGACACGGGCAAGGATGTTTTCAGTAAGAGAGGCGGGCAGATGATACTCTGCTTTTGAATCCAGCTCCCAATAATCGTTAACATGAGTTAAGACGTTTAGCTGTTTCAAATAGGCCATCCCTTCCTGTAAATAGAGTGGATTCCCACCGGTGACTTTGTGCAGCTTATTGCCAAAATCTTCATTTTTCAATATGAAATCACTTCCCAGCAATGCTTCAATAAATACTTTTGTGCCCTCAGAATCGAAATTATTCAATTGAATAGTATTCTCAGGAGACAGTAATTCTTTGAGGGGTGCAGGGATATTCTTTTTCCCTTCCGTTTTGTAGGTTATCATCCAGGCAATGGGGAGTGCTTCTTCCCCAATATAGGCATTGATGGCAGAGAGAAACTCTAAATCCTCTTCATCTGCATATTGAAAATCGTCAATGAGCAGCAGCAATGGTAAATCATATTTTGCTATATAGCTGCCCAATAACCCTGCAATGGACTCTGCCTTGGTTTTGGTTGTCACATGGCTCAGGTCTAAGGGAAGTTCATCTTTTTTCAGGCTGATGATGGGGCGGTGGTTGCGTAAATACCCATTCAGCGTGGCAGTGGTAAGGGGTGTGAGAAGGGCATCCAGAGATTTTCTGTCAAATAATCCAGCAATGGCGGGAATCATTTCTCCCATAAAATTTTGTTTTTCTGTGAGGGTGATTCTTAGTGTATGCAGAGGGAAGTCTGATTGTTCACTATAAGCAAGAAGCTGCGATTTTCCTGTACCGGCAGTGCCTGTGATTAACAGAGATTGATTACCAACATTCTGATGAAGCTGCGAGAGAAATTGATGCAGTACCTGGAGTTCTGACTGACGATTGAGGATTGATTTTTGGTGTGAGAGCATGCTGTGGAATATTAGAACGATTAGGAGAAAGAAGAAAGCATTATTCTATAAAAGAGGAGTGGAGAGTAAGGAGAGAGTTAAAAGGGTTTCAGTTGAAGAATGTCTTCAATAATTAAATGATGATTCTGTGCATAATTCCTAAAATCTGCCCGGTAGAACAGTCTTAATTCAGCTGTTAATTTTCAATAACAGCTTATTTAAGCAACATGAGTTTTTCGGTTTGTTGGAAGATGTTTTGATTTGTTATTGATGAAGCATTTAGATGGACAAAATATAAACCTGATGGAAAACCCTCTGCATTCCATTGTACACTGTGATAGCCGGGAGAAAAATATTGGTTTGTCAGTTGCACTGCCTCCCGCCCGGCAAGATCATATATATCAACTTTCACATTCGATGCCTCTGGCAATGCAAATTGTATATGGGAGATGGGATTAAAAGGGTTGGGGTGGATTTTTGATATGGAATAGTGATCAGGAATAAATCCCTCATGGAGTGATAAAAGGTATCCATTGCAGTCATAAGAATCAATTGGATAAACATCACAATTTTGTAGGTAGCAACCGTTGCCATTACACACATCACATCTGTCTAAATCAACATTACAATTTCCGTTACAATCAAAAATTGGTAATTTTACTTTGATATGGGCAGTATCAAACGAAGTTGCACAGGTAGTCTTTAATTTCATTTCAGATATATATAATCCTGAATCAGGGAAAGCGACCACATGTTCGCCGGGCCCGGTTGCATCTATACTTCCATTTCCGTCAAAATCCCATTCCCATTGCGGGTATTCACCATAAATATCTTCAGTATTATCCACAAATCTTACTTGTTGGTCAATATTTATACAACTTGGAAAATTATCCATTTCAGCTTCTAAATTAAATATATTTATAGCATTATCCCTGCTTAATGAAACGGTATCGTATTGTGTATAAACAGTTAAAGTAATTGAATATACTCCTGGATTGTAATAAGTTAAAGATGGGTCCCTTAAATTGGATGAAACACCATTACCAAATTCCCAATAATACTTGGTTATTTCACTCAATCCACCTTCTGAAGTGTTTTCAAATTTTACTTCATGTGGTGAACATCCATCGGGGTTAATAATATCGAAACCAACAATAGGTGCTCTTGGCGGTGGAAAAGGCTTCCACCCTGAGTTTATAATTCCACCATTTTCATTCTCGGATTGTATTTTATACTGCCAATCTTTTTCAAATTCTGCAATACCAAATTTTTGATTTATCAGATAATCATCATTATAAATAGTATTGAATATTGAGTAACCACCTTCTCCATATTCTAAAGAAGATTTTGATGGTTCAGAATGAATGACTTCAACAAATATAGTATCATAGTCATTATTCCAATATGAATTTATGGAATAAAAAGTATATGTTTCCTCTTGGGTAAATGATTGTAACCAATCTGATGAAACGGACTCCGTTGAACTCTTGAGATTATTTATACTTCCATTTAACTCCAAATCATATTCACCACTTGAAATTCCATTATGTGGATATTCTGCTATTAATGCACCAGATCTTGTCGAAGATAAATTACTTTGAAGGGTAGTTAGTTTCAATTCTTTGTTTGAATCAAATATATGGGTTGAATTAAATCCGTATGTTTCACTTCTGTTTAAAGATTCATCCCATCTTATAATAATAACTTTTGTTTCTTCATCAGAATTTTTTACAGTAATCTGATAATCATCTAATTTTTCTATTATTTTTGATGTATCCGAAACTTCAACAAAGGCTGAGTTATCCTCCGGTAATTCAATGCGAATTTTATCAGCATTACTTGAAATCCCTACTTTATTTTTTTCTAAAATCTTAATGGTGGAAAATTCCGAATTAATTTTCCACCCTATATCTATCCCATTTAAGTTATCATAAAATTTATAGCTATTTTCTAAGGTATCTACCGTGAAAGTTGGCTGGTCAAAGACAATACTCCCAGCATTCAAATCAGTAATACTACTTAGGTCAATATCGTTTTTAAAAATACCATAAATTTGTTTATCAGCGTTGTGGATTGTTAATGCATAATTTATTGTATCTTGTGTCCTTCCAAAAAATGGTAAATGAAATCCATTTAATATTAGATGATCTGAGTAAATCTCAAATGTTACTCCTGAATTGTGATACCTGTCAGCTATAGTACCACTTTCAACTAGGGAGCCAAACAAATGAGATTTATCACCATGACTATACCCAATTTTAGCATTTATATTTTCTAAGTCGAAACTAAACAAGTCTAACTCAATACCTCCTTCAAGAGAGTATAATTTTTCACAAAAATCAAAATTGAATCCTGCATCGGAATCAATTGTTACCCAAGTGGAAAATGAAGTGTTTAATCCTAAAAGTCCATTTAAATCACAAACACAATTATCGGATCCAAGTATTAGTTCAATTGTAAAATCCGTATCATCTATTAAAGCAGAAACTTCTGAGTCAAAATGAAACCTACAATTATTTCCATCGACGCCTAAATCTATAAATGAATCTTTTTTTATTTTGATCCCCAAAGAAATGAATTCATTTCCATTAGCATTTACATAATATCTATTTTCATTCTTAAGATACTCCAACTCCTGGTCGGTTAATTCGCGACCTAAAAATGGTATAGGAATTGAAATTGCAGTATCGTCGGTAAATTCAATTCTTTTATCATCAATATCCCATTTTATATGGATTTGAGGACCGTATGGAATTGGAGAGAAAACAAACTTTTCTAAATCAATGCAATTTTCACTATTATATAAACCAATTTGAAGGATATCTAAATCCAGACCAATTTCTATACTATATTCATCTAAATTGAAAGTCCATTCTGCATTGTTATATGTATCCAAACCAATAACATTTTTTAAATTTATACAATTCCCTACTTCCATATTCATTATAAACTCTGATTCACATAGATTAATTTCAGTATCAAATGATGGGAATCCTATCGGTATTATATCATCTAAGGGAGAAAAGTTTACTGATGATAGTGAAAAAATATTACTTAATAAATTGATTTTTTTATTTGCAAATGGAATTTTTAAATCTATTGAAGAATGTAAGGGTAAACTTCCTGTAACGGTGGCGGACCCACTATCCGTGTTAAATGAAATATTGGAAAGTGTGAAATTGAAATAATCAGAACATGCACTTTCCATGTCACTAATGCCAGTTGAGGGAGAAATAGTATTTGCAAAAGTATTTGCAGTAAATGAACCATTAGGAAAGAGTAATGAATATTCGGAATTATTTATATGTCCAATATATACATTACCGGAAATTTGATACTCATTACCACTACTATTTATGGTTTCTCCGGTAATTGTTATGTTTCCAACAGTTATGCTGCTTGGTTGGGCATTCTGTGTAACAGATATTTCTAGTTGTCCAGGATAAATCAATATTTCATAATTCCTAGCGGATGAACTATTATTTGGATCAATAGTGACAGAGATGGGTTTTGATTCACCAATATTTATATTTCCACTAGTCTCTGTAATATTTATCCAATCTTGTTCTACTTGGATATTAAAAGAACATATTTTATTCCCGTTATTTTTTATTTTAAAATTATAGACTCCACCGTTAAAGGCAATTGGATTGTTAAAGTCATCAATTTCTGCTAATTCTAAGCTACATACAGGTTCATCTAAACATTGAGAGGAATGGCATACAAATTCATTATCCCAGCATCGATATCCCGGACCAGATCCTCCGCAAATGCCACATGAATCTTCAACATTCCAATTACAATCACAATAATCATTATTTGGATTACCATTACAATTACATGAACCACTTGGGTATGTACAATCTCCAGGATTACAGTTACAGCAATTTGAATTACAATTTCCCAATTCATATTCAATTGTTAAATAAGGTTCATTTGAGGTTCCATTGCCATAAAGATAAGCAACATCTTTACCACCAATGCATCCATCATGATAATCTTCACTGCATTCGGCTATATAGCTTATATAAAAAAAATTTGAATTTAAAGCATTTTCAATATCAGAATTTGCACTGTTTCCAAGATCATCTGTAACAGAACATCCATTATAATTACACATACCCTCATTATTCTCATATTGAGTACCAGCATTTTCTCGCAAGGATTTCCACATTGTATTTCCGCAACTATAATTAGATGGATCAGAATATACTTCATGTACTTCGTAATCTGGATTACATGAAATTGCTCCATCATATTGCATAGTAACAGTAGCATCAACATCTTTTATATTAGCCTCATCTGGGATAGAACCTAAATAATACTTTATCCAAATTCTAGATCCCCAATCACATCCATAGTCTTTATCTGCATTATATAGTGACATTGGGGTAATATTTTCATAGCAATATGGGCCATCATCACCCCATAAATAAATTTCACCAGTTTTAGATGCATAAGAGTTTATTTCTTCATTTGAATTAGTAAAATTTAGAGAAAACATTGCGATATAATGTTCTTCATTAAATTCATTTAAGAATTTATTTCTGGTCTCTCTTATAATTGCACTATTATAATCATTAATTTCATATTCAGAAATTCGATTATAATTATTATTTATTCGATTTAATTCATGATTATTTATTATTGGAGATAGCCAATTTAACATATAATTATTTTGTTGATTGGAATTTAAATTATTTGGATGTTTAAGGTTAAAACTTAATCCACCATGAAATATATTCCATTGTAACTCATAACCACCCCCTACAGATAAATTTTGAACGGAATGGTCAAAAAATCCGGCATGACCATTGATCCCATCTATTTTAATTTCTAATAAATCTATATTATTATAATTTATAAGACATTCATCCCCAGATTCAGAAAAATATAATTGTAGATTTTCAATATCATATCTTATCCGATAAGGACTATAATGTAATTTTTCTTTTTTAATTTCAATTGGGATATATTCACCAAACTCATTTTTATTAAAAATAGGGTTACTATTGATTATTGCTACAGCAGTATTTTCGTCAATTTTATAATGTTTAGATGAATAATCTCTTCTTTGAAGAATTTCATTTTCTTTCGTTAAAAACCTTGAATATTTATCAATTATTGATGATTCTTTTTGTGGGTTTCCCAATTCTTTAGCAATTATAAGTATTGGCATAAATAGAATTAATGTATAATAAAAATTAATTTTCATTATTATTCCCCTTGATGAAAAATTAAGACCTCTAAATCCCTTTAAAATCGCAGGCGGTAGCTTACGCAGGGCTTGTCTCTAAGGTTGTCTCGGCGGCTTTATAATGAAAAATGAAAAATGAAAAGTGAAAAGTGAAAAGTGAAAAATTTTAATGAAAGATTAAAAATGAAAAATTAAAAATCTATCTGCTATTACACTATTTATCCATCGTAACTTTTGTGTAGTTGGGCGATTGGGAAAGCTAGTGACCAATGACACTTTAATTATAAATTATTAATTATTAATGTATCCAAAAAGAACAGAATGACATCTTTTTATGCTATAACAAAGGCAGAAAGATGTCATTCCTGAATAGAAAAAGAAGCAAGGGAATGTCGAATCAATCTACGTTAACACTATTTATCCAACATAGCTTTAGTGTAGTTGGACGAATGGCCTGCCTACGCTGTTGCTACGGCAGGCAGGCATGCGATGAATTTCGAATATTGAATGTCGAATGATGAAGGTCGAATGTCCAATCAATCTACGTTTACACTACGATTGACAAGTGACTATTGACTATTGACCATTGACCGTTAAACCCCTTTAAATCCCTGTCACTCTGAGGAACGAAGAGTCTCAATCCATTATAAATGTGTTACCTATGTATTGATTTTACATTTACATCGAATGTCCAATGACGAATGACCAATGACCAATCAATCTACGTTTACACTACGATTGACAAGTGACCAATGACCAAACAATCTACACGACGTTACGATTGACCTGCCTGCGCCGTGGCTACGGCAGGCAGGCAAGTGACCAATGACCTGTAAATAGACAAATAAACCTACTCCTGTCTTGCAGCGTTGATCTTGCAACAAAAAAACGGACACATATAGAAGTCATGCTGCTTGTTTGAA
>CAZKEL010000039.1:0-24237 GCA_964551815.1 uncultured bacterium | reverse complement strand
GAAAGATGTATTCAGAATGTATGTAACAACGGGAATGAGAAGGAGTGAGGTTCTCTATGGGTGCATTGATGGTTCATTCTTAATTGTACCTGCGGAGTTTACTAAATCAAAGAGAGAATTGGAGATTCCCCTTAATGATTTTCAATTAAATGTAGTAAGAGAAGTACATAAGGCAAGAGATGAGCATTTAGCCAAAGGTAGCAAGATGGTAACATTCAAGAGTAAGATAACAAAGAAGTTCACGGATGCTTGTAAGAAGTTAGGTATATACGAAAGTAAGAAGACAACCTTACATTGTCTTCGTCATACTTTCGCAGTTCAGAAGTATCTTGAAACACGAGATATATACGAGGTGTGTAAGAGATTGAACCACGACAAACTATCCACCACACTCATCTACTCTAAATTCAGTTGGATGAGGTTAGAACAAGACTTCCCCACATTAGTATCAAAAGAGCCTAAATTGGACGAGTGTACAACCGATAAGTGTACAACTGATAGTAAACATATGTATGTTTCTCCTCTACAAATGAACTAAAGTGCAACGGATTGCTAATCCGTCACGGTTTAACTTCCGTGCACAAGTTCAAATCTTGTACTCTCCGCACTATTATTGACGAGAAAACCACCTTTTAACAGGTGGTTTTTTTTGGTCTTGACAAACCTTAAATTTTTAATTGTGTTGGTATTTGAGGGTATTTGTAGGGTATTTTAAGCCCATATTTAAGCCCACATTGATTTTAAGACCAAATTACCCTACGCCCCAATATATATTATAATACCCATTCTCTATTTTCCAGATCATACAGTTTATTTCCACAAAACAGAAAAAGAGTTTGATAAATGGGGAACAAGAAGTAAAGACTAATCCTCTATAATTCGCAAGCTAATTATATTAAGTTGAATTGCCGAATTTTCGGCAACTTTCCCCTAATAATACTTCCTAAATAAACATTGCAGGGTAAACTAAAAACCAAGCTGTAAATTATTACCTTCTAATTATGCACATATTATCACATTATATGAACCTACTATGTGTATATATTCACATATTATCAACATGTATGTAGCCATTAATACATAAAATATTGTAATATTGCATATATGAAAAGAGATATATATAGCAAAATACTTGATTGGAAACAATCACCCAGGCGCAAACCATTAATAATAAAAGGTGCCAGGCAGGTTGGGAAAACATTTATTTTAACCCAATTTGGAGAGAAAGAATATGAAAAGGTTGCTTACTTTAATTTTGAAACAACACCATCCTTAAATGCATTCTTTGATCAATCTTTAGATCCAAATCATATTATCACAAGTCTATCTTTTCAAATAGGATTTGATATCTTACCTGAAAAACATCTCATTATATTTGATGAAATCCAAAATTCAAACAATGCACTTAATGCATTAAAATATTTTAATGAACAAGCAAATGAATATCATATTGCATGTGCAGGTTCCATGCTGGGGCTCCAATTAAATAAGCCTAAATCATTTCCTGTAGGGAAAGTTAACTTCCTTGATTTATATCCAATGAGTTTTAATGAATTTATTAGAGCTATTGGAAAAGGTAAATTAAAAGAATTTATTGATTCCATTAATAGTATATCCCCTATCCCAAAACCAATACATGAAGAATTAATTAGATTATTAAGGATCTACTATTTTATTGGCGGGATGCCTGAAGCAGTGAATGAATATCAATCCACTAATAGGTTTGATAATATCAGAACTATTCATCAAGAAATCTTAAGATCATATGAAATTGACTTTACCAAACATAGTAAAGTCACTGATATCCCTAAAATAAAACAAGTATGGGAATCCATTCCGGACCATCTATCAAAAGAAAATAAGAAATTCATTTTTTCAGCAATACATCCTAGTGCCAGAGCGAGAGAATATGAAAATGCTATACAATGGCTTTCAATAGTTGGGTTAATTCATAAATCTCATCAAATTTCCACACCTAAATATCCCTTAAGTGCTTATACTAAAAAGAGTAACTTTAAAGTATTTATGCATGATATTGGTTTATTGGGTACTTTAACTAAATTACCAACAAGAGTTGTTCTGGAAGGTGATAAACTTTTTATGGATTTTAAAGGAGCTTTCATTGAAAATTATGTAGCCCAACAGCTCATTACTCATTTTAAGGTAGATTTGCATTATTGGACAAGTGATGGAAAAGCTGAAGTTGATTTTATTCTTCCTTGGGATGATATATTACCACTTGAAGCAAAAGCTGGAATAAACACAAGAAGTAAAAGCTTAAAAACATACAATGAAAAATATTCTCCTAAATTTACACTTAGAACTACGCTTAGAAATTTAAGAAAAGATGGACAAATAATAAATATACCTCTGTATGCCTTATCTCAGCTGGAAAATCTACTATCATAAATATTTTCCCAGTATGCTTTATAGGTAGGCATCGATGGCTAAACCTCTGAATTAAATTATGCAGCCGTCGTTATACTCCATCACATAGAAATATTATATGCCAATACTTTTAGGCTACTTTCCACCAAAAGCCAAACTCGAATAATTTACGTTTATTAAAAAACTCAGCACATTTATAGCACGCATTTTTAATCTCCATGGTGAGATGGTATCTTGCTAATCCGTCACGGTTTAACTTCCCTGCACCAGTTCAAACATGTCCCTCATATCCACCCGGCGGTGTAGTAGATGGATCCTGTACTCTCCGCACTTCTACGCTGCACTACGAAGCACAAGCACTTCTATTGACTAGAGAAAAACAAAAGCCTTGCGGTTCTGTAGGGCTTTTTTGTGAAATTTATACTTAGACAGGAGTAGACATGTTTCGATGAGAAGGAATTAGAGAAGATTAAAATATTGAACACTTACTGCCCACTTTATTATTGGTGGGAGTCCAAATTTTCCTTCCCCTTAAAAAACTCTCCATTTTCTCTCTAAATCATCCTAACTTAACGCAGAATTAATCCCAATAATAAGGAGTAAACATGAAAAAACATTACCTATCTCTCATCATCATAACAGCCCTGTTTCTGGCTGGCTGCGGTTCAAAGGGGGGGCCTGACCTTACCCCGGAAGCTTCCAGAAAGACCATTAAATCTGCACCGGACTGGTTCCAGAATCCACCATTGAAAGAAGGCCATATTACCAATGCATCTTCTGCCACCAGTCAGGATATGCAAATGGCATTAGACAAAGCCCGTACTTCTGCTGCCTCCACTTTGGCAGGACTCATCGAATCAGAATGGAATGGTTTAGTCAAGCGTGCACAGGAAGAGACAGGATTAGCAGAAAATTCACAGATAATTGATCATTTCTCCAATACACAGGAACAGATTATTTCAAACCGATTGCGGGATATTCGGGTTGCACAGCGGGAAATCATGGAAGAAAAAACTGATGATGGAACCCGTATTTACCGGGCCTATGTTTTAGTGGAATATGATGAGGGTGCAGCGCAAAAACGCCTGTTAGCTCAGATAAAAGCAGATGAACAGCTTTATACTGCTATGCGTTCTACGGAATTATATGACGAAATGGAGCAAAAAGTAGAAGCCTACCGACAGCGGCATCAGGAATAACCTTTTTTCAATGACAAAGCAATAGATTAATACTTTGCAAAAATCTGTCCGTCATCTTCATAGGCTTTAAACTCCAGCGTATTTCCAAAAGGATCATCAAGAAAAAAAGTGGACTGCTCCCCTACCCTTTTCCGGAAGCGGGTATGAGGTTCTATTCGGAAGTTGAGATTTAATGTTGTGCAGGTCTCGGCTAAATGTTTCCAATCTTCCGGTGTAAGGATGATACCAAAATGCCGGGGAGGTACCTGTTTCCCATCCACCAAATTATCTCCATGGGCAGCTTCCAACTCTTCTACAAGATGGGCTACCAGTTGATGGCCAAAAAAGTTGAAGTCAACCCATTTGGCGGACTGTCTCCCTAAACTGCAGCCAAAAACTCTGCAGTACCATTCTCTGGCAATTTCCAAATCAGTGACAGGAATAGCTAAATGGAAGGGTCGGGGTACTTCAGACAATGAAAAGAATCAGGTTTTGGAGAAGTGAAATTGAGTATTGATCTTTATTTCAGGATGCAGGCTATGATGTACCGGACAGCTATGGGCAGATTTTTGCAGCAATTCTTGCTCTGCTTCTGAATGTGTGTTGGGAAAATGAAGGTGAAGATTTATTTCTGCTATTCTCCTTGGACTGGTACCCATTTTCTTTTCGATTGTGGCATGAGTTCCGTTGATGTTGATATGTCTGCTTTTTGCAGTGATGCCCATGATGGTGAGCATACAGCTTCCCAAGGCTGCTGCCGTTAAATCCGTGGGGGAAAATGCCTCTCCTTTGCCCTGATTATCTACCGGGGCATCCGTAATAATTTTTTCCCCTGACTTTAGGTGTAGAGCTTCGGTGCGAAGATCACCTTTATATACTATTTCGATTTGATGCATATTTGAAGCCTATTGTTGAAAAATTGAAATTGAATTGTGAATTTAGATATTTGAATGTAAAGAATTATCTATGTATTGATTTCACCCAGGCTTTCTCACCTCTACATTCGCTTTGCTCATTACGAGGTGCAAGCCCTACTCCTTTTTCCTGTCTCACCTCTACATTCGCTTTGCTCATTACGAGGTGCAAACCCTACTCCTTTTTCCCTTCTCCTTTTTCCTGCCCCCAGCTACCTGAAATCTACACCATTTCACATTGAGCAAACGAATTCCAATAAGTTTTCAGTTTTTCCAATCCTTCATTAATTTCATCAACGGGAATTCCTGAATAGGCAAAACGGATATATTTGCGGTCTTCCTCTGGCAGAGGAGTTCCAAAATGTTCTCGGGTACAGAAGGACACACCTGTTTCCCTTAATACTCTGGAGCGGAAATCCTCATAGGAGGCGGCTTCCATTCTGTGGTATAGTTCAGTAACATCAGGGAAAAGATAGAAAGTAGAATCAGGAATATTACATTCAACGCCGTCAATAGCATTTAATTGTGCAGCCAGTGTGTCCCGGCGGTTTTGCAGTTCTCTGAGGATATACCTGGCCCCGGACTGATCCCCTGTGAGAGCTTCCACGCCGCCGTATTGTATAAAGTGATTCGTGCAGGATTCATCATTTACATTCAGTTTGGCGAAAACCTCCATGAGTTTTGCAGGTCCAATGGCTGCTCCCAGACGCCAGCCCGTCATTCCGTAGGTTTTAGAAAAAGTATAAAGTATAACGGTTCGTTCGGCCATACCGGGGAGAGAGGCAATGCTCTCAGAATCTCCCTGGTAGCGGATATGAAAATAAGCTTCATCACTGAGTACCCATAAATTGTGTTGATGAGCTAATTCAGCAACCCATTCCATTTCATCGGGGTCAGACTCTGCTCCAATGGGGTTTTGGTAGTTATTATAGATAAATAGTTTTGTTGAATCGGTAATCTGAGCTTCAACAGCTTCCCGGTCAATGGCAAAACCATTATCCATGGGGATATATCCGTAGGGCAGAGCATTACCACCATAGTAATTAATCTGGCTTTCATAAATTGGGTAGCCGGGGTTAGGATATAATACGCCGTCTCCCGGGTTCATCAATGTCTGAATAAATTTACTGATCACTGGTTTTCCACCTGGCTGGATGACTACATTTTCCACTGCAAGAGAAAGACTTCTGGCCCTTCCTTCAACCTGGGCAATGGCATCCCTGAGAAGGGGCAGCCCGGCAGAGGGATTATAGCCTGTCTTGCCATCCTGCATGGCAGACATGGCCGCTTCCATAATATTCGCAGGGGTTTTTAAATCCATATCCCCTAAATGGAAAGGATAAATTTTATTACCTTCTGCTGCAAATTGGGCTGCATCCTGAGAAACAGCAAAGGCCGTTTCAGTTCCTAATTTCTTCAATCGTATTGCAAGTTCATTCATTATTAAACCTCTATTGTATCATATAAATTTGGTGATATACAGGACTGTAATGCCTGCATGCGTTCTTCTCTCTCTTCGGTGAAGCGGGTAATTGCTTTAATTTGCCATTCTTTTGACAAATGGGCTTCTTCAATCACTTCTTCCAGGTTGCCTCCTGCCCGCCAATTATTATCCCAGTCTGCAGACAAAGAATATTGTTTCACGATGGGATGTTGTACCCAATGAGACATATTATTCAGGGAGGTATTGGTGATGACCATACAATCCAGCCAATCTGATGGGCTCATAATGGATTCACGATAGGGCAAATCCTGCTGCATAAATAATCCCCAGGAGAGGGCTGCCACAATTTTCACATTATGGCCCTCCTTTAATAGTTCAGGTAAATAGCGGCATAATTCATTGATGACGGAAGTCCCTCTAACCAATATCACCCCTTCCCGTTTACGGTCTTCATCATACTCCTTAATTATGTAGGCACCCTTCGCAGCCTCAAAGTGGGATGCCATACCCAATGCATCCCGATGGGGAATGGTAATTGGGGGCCGTGTTAAATGAAGCGCGATGAGGGGAATATCTGTTGCCAGGGCAGCACCTAACATTACTGGTACTTCATTATATTCCCAGGGATGCAGATTAAGAATATGTCCTTCAGGAAACAATTGCGTAACGCCGGGAGCATGTATGCCAAAGTGGGTTCGAAAATCTTCTGCTGTTTCTGGTCCTGAATGCCCTGCTACCCAGATAGTTTTCCCCACCTTCAGCTGGGAATCCTGTGCAATTTGACTGAAAAGGCGGTAGGCTCCGTACTTCAGATAGGAGAAAGATCCGTAAGTACTGCAGGAGGTAATAAATCCATTAAATTCTTCATAGGGATTTTGGGCAAAATTCACCGTGCTAATACCTGTAGTAAGGCCTGCATTAGCAAATTCCGTTATCCCCTGCGGTAATAGCGTTCCTTCATTATTGGAATGGGGATCATACATACCAAAATCAGGGTGTTCATCAAATCCTTTACTGAATCCGGCAATGTTGGTAGAACCAGCTAAATCTGCAGAACAGACCAGTGCCAATGGTCTGCCATACTGTTTTTTTGCATAGGAGTTTAGCCAGGAGCCGAATTTTCCGAAGGCTTCTCGATTGGGTGCTTTTTCTCCGGAAGATTTATAAAGTGTAGCTGGGTAGTTTTTATAGTCGGTGATCACCGGATCTGACATGGGGTTGGATTTAAAAGAAGAATTACTGTCCCACTTTGGTATAAGGTCCGCAATGGTCAGCAGCCGGTTTGCAAGATAATCTACCAGTCCCTCCTGCCGGTCAAATAATGAAAAGACATCCTGCAGAGATTTTGCCATCATTGCTTTATGCGCTTCAAATTTTTCTGGTGCAGGTGCATCCATGTGTCGAAATTCTAATGCATATTTTTCTGCAAACTCTTTCTTCGTCTGCCAAAACTCTACTGAATTTCTCTTATGCGGTGCGCCATGGCTGGCATTGTCAAATTTTCCATAGCCTCTGCCTTTCCGTGTTTTCACCCAGAGAGCTTTAGGTTGTAAGGGAGAATCCTCAACAAACAATTCTGCATAGGCTTCTAAAATAGCTTCAAAATCTTCACCGGAGTCCGTACCGGTGACTTTCCAGCCATAAGAGCCAAACCAGTCTTCCGGGCACCCGTATTTAATGCTGCTGAACGGGCGGTCATCTATCCCGTAGTCATTCCAGTCCACTACATAAATAAGATTACCTAAGCCAAGTCCATAGGCTGCAATTCTGGCTTCGTGAGAAACACCTGCAGTCAGTCCTCCCTCTCCTTCAAAGGCAAACACTTTTGAAGAAGGAGACCCTGCATACTTAAGGGCAAATGCCTGCCCTGCAGCTGGTGCAGCCCCGTGCCCCGTAGGACCGGTATTGAATTTGAAGAAGAGGGTCTTTCCTTCCATTTCCGCATGTCCGGAGAGTCCGCCCCGTCGGCGTAGTGTCAGTAAATCTTCCCAATAAAGAGTGAACTCATCTCCTTTGGGATTGAGATAGCGTTCCTCTCCCGTTGCCTTATACTTTCTGCGCAGAGCTTCATTAAACACGGCTAATACAGCGTACACCGCAGGATTAGTATGCCCTGCCACCAACACAAAACGGTCTCCAAAGGTAGCCCCCGGATTGCGAATGTCCCACTGCATCACACCGGAGAGGAGAGTCGTTATTAATACGGGAATTTTTGAACGGGAACCACCGGGGTGACCACTTTGGGACAGGTTGAGAGCAATGTCAATACATTGATCTGCCATATCCGCTGCTGCCTGCCAATGATGCAGGTCTTTTTTATGTGCTAAAATTGTATTCATATCAGTTCAGTAAATTTACGGAGATTAGAGGAGTTTTTTCAATTCATGGATTGGAATTATTCCTGCCTGTAAAATAAGGCGGTGGAACTCTGCCAGATTGAATTCATCTGCCATTTTTATTTTGTATTCATGTACCATTGATTTAAACTCCATGAGACCGATAAAAGTCAAACTATGAGAAAAATACTGATTTTCCATTGCCATTATTTTCCTCTCTGCTTTTGTGTCAGTAAGGTAAGCTTTTTTAAGAAGAGCAGACTTTGCTGCTTCACGGGTCAGGTCTCCTTTATAATAGAGTACTTCTGTAAGGGCAGAAATTACCAATTCTAATTCCTCTGCTAATTTTAAAATATGGTACTCAGTCTCCCAGTCACCAAATCCTTCTTCAATGAGCATATTAACAGCATATTGCTGCCAGCCGTACAGGGTGATTTCTGCAGGAAATAAATAGCGAATCAGTGAAGTTTGTCGCTGTGCCTGTGACCACTGGAGGGCAAAGCCCGGGAGAATCTTCATTCCATTAAACAGATCAATTTCCTTTTTACTCATAGGGTATTTTGCCTCAGCTTCATCAGTCTGCCGGATATAATAGACCATTTCCCTGGTTTTATTTTTTGGGTAAAAATGATATAAAAAAGCTGGCTGTGATCCAGGAGAATAGGAAGGAGCAAATTCTAAATGAATGGAAGCATGACTCCTGTGAGGGAATAAGTTTTCAGCATAAAGAAAGGCTTCTAATTCTGAGAGAGAATTATAAAACTGTGATAGCACCTGCTCACTGGCTACCATGTCCAAGGGATTATTGCGGGTAGATTGAAGCACCCACCGGATGACTTCCAGAGTATCATCTCTGTCCAGCCATACGGGTTCATCATGATCCTGCAAATATAGGGGCAGGGCCAGATGGAAAATTCTGTTTTCCAGCGGAATGACTTTTTTTTCTGCTGTACGAACCACCTTTTCCAATTGATAACGCCCCCCACTATACAAAGTGAATGCAGAAGCATCTAAAGGAAAATCCTGTGGAAATACCTTCTTATCCTTTTGTGATTTGTTCTCAAGGATAAAGTCTCCATAATCTTCCAGCGCTATAATGGACTCTTCAATTTTTCGGTCTATATCATCCAAGGTGAGATTATCCGCATTCAGTTTTAAAGGAAGTTCCTCCAATAGAGTGATGATGCCTTCAATGAACTCCTCTACTTGAGTCTTATGGATCATGCTGTTCCAGAGAATCTGGCTGGAAGCCGTTTCTAAAACATAGGGGAGTTGAGCCAATTGCGAAGCAGCTGTTTCCACGCGGTAAGACATTTCCAAATCAGGCGTTTCACTTACCAGAAAGAGACCTTCATACACTTCATTCAGCACAAAAAGGGGATTCCATTCCCAGGATCGCAGTACCTCAAGCTCATACTTTAAAGATTCCAGACGGGTAAACAGAATATTATAATCAATACGTTCCGCATCCGACAACTTGGTGGCGTCAATCTGGGAAAGTTCAATTAAAAAGCGGGACACATCTGCTGTATATTCTTCCCGGGAGGAGGAATCAAAGGATCTGAATCCCCCTGCATTTGTGGACCAATTATAGCCTAATGCTTTCACAGGGTGGTATTTAAAGTACCAGTCTATAAAGGCAGATTGAAGATTTTCAAATGAGGAGGTATGAGATCCTTTACAACTGAAACATCCTACTATAATGATCAGGAGAATTCCTATATTTACTTTTCTGTTAGCCATCAGCTCTCAGCGCACATTACCTGACCAGCCCATTTTTGTCCGCAGCGTTTTAAAATATCCATTTGCCGGTAAACTCACCAATTGCGCAGGATTTTTGGAACGGGAAATTTTAATCCGGGAATCATTATCAACGGTTATCCTGATTTGTCCGTCCACTGCCAGGGCTATTCCATCAAAGGGGTCTGGAAAGCGCAGGGTGATCACTTCGTCCGGCTGCAGCACGATGGGTCTGGCAGACAGACTATGTGGACAGATTGGAGTAACCAAAATAGTATCTATGGAAGGATATATTATGGGGCCTCCAGCCGAGAGCGAGTATGCCGTTGATCCTGTTGGTGTGGCGATAATGACTCCATCCCCTTCGTAAGTATTCAAATAGTGACCGGAAACCTGTAGCTCTGCCTTCAACACCCTCCCTGAAGGTCCATGGTCAATGACGATATCATTTAAAGCATAAAAGATTTCATCTTCTTCAGTTCTTGATTTCACCTTTACTTCTAAGAGCATGCGCTGGGAAATGCTATATTCCTCTTTGAAAATATACTCCAGACTATTCTCTAAATTTTCTTCGGTACATTCACTTAAGAATCCCAACCCGCCGATGTGGATCCCCATCACAGGAATCATCTTCTGCTGCATTCTACGTACTGTGGATAAAATTGTACCATCTCCACCAATCGCACAGACGATTTTACATTGTTCAAGAATTTCAGAAAACTCAACCACTTTATAGTCAGAGGGAATCTTGTAATCTGAATTTTTTACAAGATCTGAAGAAATTAACACAGGATAACCCTGTGCAGTAATGAGTTTATATACCCTCTCTAATAATGGATAAAACTCCTTTTTACGGTAATTTCCCGTGATGCCGATTATCATTGAGATTCTATCCCCGGTTTTTCCTGGAAGGATTCATTTTTTTCCTTGAGGGTAGCAATGCGGTTTTCCACTTTCAAAAGCTGGGATCTACAGACGGCAAGAAGTTCCATTCCATCTTCATAAAGACCGATGACTTTCTCCAGAGAGGGTTCATCAGATTCTAAATGATCTATAATTTCCTCTAATTTCTTTAAATTTTCTTCAAATTCTGTTTTAGGGGGCATGTTCTGTTGACTCCTTTATGACCTTGCTGTGAATATCTCCTTTTGCAACCTGAATTTTTATGGTATCACCCGTGGCTACCTGCTGAGGAGAGAGAAGAATTTTACCACGATTATCCGTTGCAATGGCGTATCCCCGTTTTAATATAGCTTTGGGATTGAGCAGTTGCAGCTGCTCCTGATAATGATGGAGTCTCAGCGAGGATGCTTCTAATGCTGCTTTTGCAGATTGCTGTAATTGTTGATTCAAATTTTTCAGTTTTTCTGCCCATTGCTGCAAGAGTAAGTCTGATTTAAAAAATCCATGGCGATTTTGCAAATTGTTCAACTGAGTCATTTTAGTTTTATAAAGCGTATTTATGTTTGTATCCATTTTCTGCTGAATTGTGTCCAGATACTGTAAAATTTCTTCTCTGCTCACCGCTGCTAGCTCTGCTGCTGCAGAGGGGGTAGGTGCTCTCAAATCAGCGGCATAATCTGAAAGGGTTGTATCAGTCTCATGACCAACTGCTGAGATTAATGGAATTTTTGATTGTGCAATCGCCTGCACAACTACCTCTTCATTAAAAGCCCAAAGATCTTCCATTGAACCACCTCCCCGTCCTACTATGAGGAGATCAACCTGGTTATAGCTATTCATGGAAGCAATGGCTTTAGCAATTTTATTTCCTGCCCCTGCTCCCTGAACGGGTACTGGATAAACTAAAACGGAAATATGAGGTGCCCGCCTAGACAGAACCTGAATGATATCCCTCAAGGCTGCTCCTTCGCTGCTGGTTATAATTCCTATCCGGTGGGGGTAAATCGGCAGGCTTTTTTTCCGGGAAGGATCAAAAATTCCCTCCTCTGTTAATTTCTTTTTTAAAGCTTCATAGGCCAGATATAATTCACCCTGCCCCTTGGGATATAAGGATTTTATCTGTAATTGGTATTGTCCCCTTGGAGTATAAAGTGAAAGTTCTCCTGCCACCATCACCTCCATCCCCTTTACAGGAGTGCAGGATAATCGCTGAGCATACTGGGAAAAAATTACCGCAGACAATTCACTTTGTGCATCCTTAAGAGTGAGATATATATGACCGGAGGGATAGGTATTGCAGGAAGCAATTTCACCCTGAATCCACAGATTGGAATATTTTTTCTCCAGGGTATATTTTACCTGGTGGTTAATTTGGGTGATGCTGAGAATTGTCTGTTCCATTGAACGAAAATGCCGCCAATTATAACCATAACTGGCGGCAGAAATATTCTAGACTACATAAATATCTTAGGTATAAAACCTGTTATTTACTTCTTTTTCTTATGACGATTCGCCCGTAACCGTTTCTTACGTTTATGGGTGTTCATCTTTTTCTTCTTTCTTTTTTTACCGCAGGGCATATAGTTTCCTTTTTAATTAGAACCCCCTTAACAGGGATTTATTCACATCTTCCTTCAATAATTTTGATACTTTAAACGCAGGTACAAACCGTTCCTGCAGTTTTACAATTTCACGGGTTGCAGGGTTTCTGGCATCCCGGGCTGCCCTTTGTTTAACCAGAAAACAGCCGAAACCGCGCAGGTCCACACGCTCACCCCGTTTTAACGACTCAGAAATGCTGACTAAAACCCCGTCTAAAACTGCTTCAATTTCAACTTTGGTTAAACCAGTTCCTGCTGATACTTCATTGATTATATCTGATTTCGTCATCCTATCGGAACCTGTAATTTAATATATATTCCGGTCTGGGGTAGTGTAATAAATTTTCCAATGGCAAACTTTGCAATATATCTCCAAAAATCAATGTGAGCAAACCTTTTTCCTCTTCAGGAGGATAGACTATTTCCGGCCCCTCTTGAACCCCTGCCATTTTCGCTGCCAGTTCCACCGCATCTTCCAGAGTCCCCAGCAGGTCAACTAATCCATTCTCCCGGGCTTGTCTGCCTGAATACACTTTTCCGTTTGCATAAGTCTCCGCCTGCTGCCGGCTTATGTTCCGCCCCTCAGCAACAGCCTCTACAAACTGACTATGGAGATCATCAATGAGAGATTGAAAATACTCCCGTTCATTACTCTTCATCCCTCTAAAGGGTGACCCAGAGTCTTTCAGCTCAGCAGATTTCACCGTTTCATAATCCACGCCCAGTTTTTCCAGAAGTTCTTCCACAACAGGATATGACATGATTACCCCGATTGAACCGGTAGCCGTACCTGGATTGGCCATTATCGTATCTGCGCCTAATGCAATATAATATCCCCCGGAGGCAGCTACCCCGCCCATGGAAGCAATAACAGGCTTTTTATTTTCGTCGGCAATCTTCTTTACTTTTTCATAGACTTCCTGGCTGGCAGCTACACCACCTCCCGGTGTGTTTAAACGCACTACAATAGCTGATATATGAGGTTCCCGCTGAAAATAATCTAAATCTTTCAGCCATTTTTTAGAGTCCATAATGGGAGCATTAATTTCAACCACTCCCACTTTGGGTCCCGATGGAAGTGTGCTTTCCCAGGGGATGAGCATGAGAAGGATGAGCAGGAGCAAGCCCCCTGCTATCCATTTGGAGTAGCTTCGCTTCTTTTCCATCAGGTTTTTGTCCATATTTTTAATTTTTGCCCGGTATATATTCTATCCGTTCGGAGTCCATTCCATTTTTTAATTTTTTTTACGGAGGTGCGGTAGGCCATGGCAATTTCACTGAGAGTATCTCCATAACGAACCGTATAATAAATTTGCTTTGACGAAGCAGATTTTGCCATAACGGATTTCCGGTAGAGATCATAGCCGTCAGCAGGTATCTGCAGCACCTGACCCGGACGGATATATTTGGCCCGTGCCAATTTATTAATGGCAACAATATCCTGAATTCGCACATCATATTTTCTGGCTATGAGCCAGAGAGATTCCCCGCGTTTCACCTTATGATCCAGAAAAACTACTTCCTGCACTTTTTCAACTTCCACCGCTGCTAATAGGGAGTCAAAATTTTCAGATGCAGTTGCAGGCAGGCGGAAGGAATATACTTTCCCATCCTCCAAGGGAGGGATGGTTCCCTGTTTTAATTCCGGGTTATATTCCTGTAATACCCCCACCTCTACCCCGGATATTTCTGAAATGATTTCCAGACTCACTGCTTTGTCAATCTCTACCCTTTCCCATTCCATTCTGCCGTCTTCTACCAAGGCAAAACCATACTTTTCCGGGTCGTTGGCAATAAACAAGGCAGCCATAATATTGGGGACATAGTTTCGTGTCTGTGCCGGCAGGCGGGTTAGTTGCCAGTAATCCCGGGTCCCCTGCCGTTTAATGGTTTTTCTCACCCGCGCCTGGCCACAATTATAAGCAGCAAAGGCAAGATACCAATCATCAAACTCCTCATGGAGATCCTTTAAAAAACGCGCTGCTGCCCTGGTGGCTTTCTCAAAATCTCTGCGTTCGTCAATCCACCAATTTTTCTTCAGCCCATAGATTTTCCCTGTGGAAGCAATAAACTGCCAAACCCCGGATGCATGGGCATAACTGTAGGCTTTTGGGTTCAAACCACTTTCAATCATTGCCAGATAAAAAAGCTCCGGCGGCACTCCTTCTTCCTCCAGAATGGGAAGGATTATAGGCTTAAAGCGGGACATTCTGTTCAACCATTTCTGGAAACTGTTCCGACCCTGATTTTGAAAAAACTTAATAATGCTGGCCACTTTTTGATTATAGGTGATGGGTACATGACCGGGAATAATTTCCACCCTTTCCTCAACATATTCCAATTCATCCAGTTTCTGATCATAAATATATTCATTCAGCTTATCTTTCAGCACTGCCACGGAAAAGCCCGTTTCCACCTGGCTCAAGGTTACGGATTCATCTTCGTAATAATCAATGGATGCCGTGAGGAGGCGGTTAAATTCCAGAGTTTGAAACTCATCTTCCACCCTAAGCTCTTCAATATGGGCCAACGATTCAAAAAGAAGCTCAAACTGATAGGCAGCTTCCAGCGTATCTCCTGTTAAGTCTGAAATGACAGCTTCTGCATAAATGGCTTTTGCTTCTGCCATTTGAGCATCAAAAATATCTATTGCAGAAGGGTGATGGTGATGGGGAACCGGGGGAACTGTGAGCTTTGTACTATCGGGTAAATCGGAAACCTGTAGTGTGCTAAGACTGTCCTCAGCAATTAATAAATTAAAAATTAATAATATGTTTATATAAGTGCTAAAAATTATGGTCATATCAGGGTTTAACTATTTCGTCTTAAATGTAATTGGCAAAGGGGACAGAGATATTGGTTCTGGGAACTACAGAATTGTTTATTCAGACACAGTATGCCCTGCTGAACCCCAAAGGTAATTTTAACAGGCATGCCTAAATTGACCAGCAATTTCTTAGTGATGGCGTAGGATTGCACCGGCAGCTCATACCAGAGCTCAAAATGATCCTTTCCTGTTATTTCAGAATCAAGAGGCAGAAGTATATTCCCCAGAATTTCGCATAAAAAGTCTTTCCCTGGAGGATAAACCTTTTTTTGGTCTGCTGCCCATTGCTGAAAGGCAGATAAATCAAGGGGAGGGTTTTTGTATAGTAAGTCTGCTGAGTTGTTGGCAATTTTCAATAGTAGAGGCAGACGTTTCAAAGGATGGGAGGCTGGTCTTTTACGCCCCATTTTCCAGGGGAGTTTAGCAGCATACTTCAACACATCATTTTCTCTGGATGTTGCACCATTGTTGCTCTGTATTTTAAAATAATATTTGGTCACTTCTTCAACTAATTCTCTGTTGGATTTGATATCCATAAATTGGAGAATGCGTTTACGGGTTTTTATATTATTTTCAGTAAAATACGATTTTAAATACGCCCAGCGCTCCAAAGCAAAATACTCCATCCAGGCTTTAAATTCTTCCACTGATACCAGGGAATTAAGCCCCCTGCATCCTTGGTGTGAATAGTGTTCACCTCGTATGATCCCTAAGAGCAGCAGAGGAATATGGCGGGGTAATTGTTTTAATGATTCTTTCCTGCCACAAAGTGCAACATGCAGGATGACCTTATCAAACTCTCTGTCTGATGTATGCCCGTGACACAGCCAGTCTTCAGCCTTTACATGAAATTCAATATCGCCCTGCATAATTTTTCCGGAATTAAAACGAATGACAGCCTGTTTGAAATCAGGACCGTTATAAGGGTTAAACTCTCCCGGATTGAGAATGGTAACGACTCCCTGGCTGGTTTGAAAAGAGCTGCCGGTCTGCTTTTCCCAGAAGCGGTAATACTGCTTTTCCGGAAGGAAAATCGTTTCTTGTACCCGGGAAGTTCGCTGCAGTAATTCAGGCAATATGTAGTTTTGTAGTGACAGAAGCTGTACCTTTATGTAAGTGTAATTGTGTCTGTATAATATTCCTGCAGGAATTCAATAATTGGTTTTTATCTGCCGAAGATAATTCTTTGGTATGGAGAGGATCAGCGGCGATTATTTTTACCCTGCCGGGTTGCATTCTAAATGCGCCTTTAGGCAGAATGTTTCCTGCACCTATTATGGTTAAGGGTACCACAGGAAGATCAGCCTGAATTGCCATAATGAAACCGCCTTTTTTAAAGGGCAGCAACTCCCCTGTTTTGCTGCGGGTTCCCTCAGGATACATGAGAGTGGAAAAGGGTGACTCTGAAAGCGTTTGGCTGGCTTTATTTACAGAAGATTTTGCTTTTTCAGGATTCCCTCTGTCAATCCGGATCATACCGGCAGCTGCCATAGCCCATCCAAAAAGGGGGATGATGAATAACTCTTTTTTAGCCAGGAAGACCAAATTATAGGGGAGCAGTGCTACTCCCAAAATGATATCAAGAGCGCTGCTGTGATTGCTCATAAAAATATACTGCCCTGTTTTCTCCAGTTTTTCCAGACCTTCTATTTCCCAGCTGACTCCCGTTGACCATAATACCCATCTGCCCCAGAAGCGGCTCAGGGCAGCCGTCACTTTTTTATTTTTATCAAACCACCCCACCAGCAAAATGGGAATGGCAATGATTACCACTGAGACAATCAGATTCAGAATCACCCACAAAGATCTCACGGCTGTAGAATCTCCTGTTGGATATAGGGGTGTAATGCCTCAGGCAGCTGCACAGACCCATCCTCCCTTTGACCGCTTTCCAAGAGAGCAATCATCAGGCGAGGTGTGGCAACCCCTGATCCATTAAGAGTATGCAGTAATTCCGCTTTACCTGTCTCTTTATTTCGAAATCGTATTTCAGCCCGGCGTGCCTGAAAATTTTCAAAATTACTGCAGCTGGATACTTCCAAATATTTTTCTTCCGCCGGGGACCATACTTCCAAATCATAACATTTAGCTGCTGAAAAGGACAGATCTCCAGAGCATAGCTCAATAATGCGGTAATGCAACCCCAATGCCTGGAGGACAGCCTCTGCATTTTCCACCATGGACTCTAATTCTGCATAGGAATCCTGGGGATGGGTAAATTTTACCATTTCTACCTTATTGAACTGATGCAGTCTGGTAAGCCCTTTAGTGTCTTTCCCATAACTGCCTGCCTCCCGTCTGAAACATGCAGAGTATGCCGCATATTTTTTTGGCAGATCATCCTCAGGTACTATTTCCCCCTGATGGATATTGGTTACCGGCACTTCCGCTGTGGGAATACAATAGAGACTATCCTCGGGAATACGGTACATATCTTCTTCAAATTTGGGAAGCTGCCCTGTATTTTTCATAGCCTTGCCCAACGCCAGAAAAGGTGGAAAAAGTTCTGTATAGCCATGCTGGTTTACATGAAAATCCAGCATGAAATTGATGAGACTGCGTTCCAGTTTTGCCCCCAGACCGGTGTATAAGGGAAAGCCAGCCCCGGCCATTTTTACTGCCCCTTTGAAATCTAACAGCCCCAGCATTTTCCCTATTTCTACATGGTCACGAGGGGTAAAGGTGAACTCAGGTTTGTTTCCCCATTCACGTACCACTACATTGTCCTGCTCATCCTGCCCTTCTGGTACAGAGCTATGAATACAGTTGGGAATATAATATATTTGCGACTGAATTTGTTCTTCGGTGGTTTTTAGCCTGTCTTCCACTATTTTAATTTCAGCGGCAACTTCCCGCATAGAAGATATTTGTGTACCTGCATCTTCGCCGTTTTTTTTCATTTGGGCGATTGCAGCAGATACGCGATTCTTTTCAGCACGTAACTGTTCAACTTTCTGTAAATCCTGCCGGCGGTCACCATCCCATTGAAGGAGTGCATCAATGTCAATAGCAGTATTTTTCCTCGCCAGGGAAGATTTTACTAAATCGGAATTTTCGCGAATAAATTTTAATGAGAGCATTTTTCTGACCCGAGATTAAACGGGAAATTTACAGCACTTCCTCAAAAGGCAAACAGATTTAATCCTATGATTATAAGTAATATTCTAAGGGGAATTCCCCTCAATTTTTGAATTTATACTACTCCAACCTTTGACCATAGGCAGACAAATGACGAAAGGCCACTAACCATCAACCATAGAGCTTCTTCACCTGCAATATGGAATGCCGGGAGAATTTTTATTTCATCAAGGTTACAGACTGGAGGATTTCATGCTCTGAAATTGAAGCTTTCAGAAGATAAGTACCTGCAGAGAGTTGGGAGGCATTCAGATTCAAGTTCTGACTGCCGCGGGACATATACTGACTTTTTTGAACTTGCTGCACCACTCTTCCTCTTACATCAAACAAGGTAAGGGATACTTTTCCTCCCTGCGTTAAATAAAAGGAAATAGTGCTATAGGGATTAAATGGATTAGGATACACCTGCAACAAAGCAATAGAATGAGGTGAATACATAGAGGAAATTGCCAATGATTTTGGAAGAAGGCCCTCAATGGTATTTTTTATTTTTTCCTCATCCCAATTTTTGATATTCATTGAATCTGCCAAAAATCCTTTGTCATTTAAAAAGAATAAATCCCATTGATTTGCTCCCCAGCTATTCCAGAGAGGATGCCCCGGAGAGGTATCTAACACAATTGGCAGAGAAATATCAGTTAACCAGTTTTCATTATCTGCGCTGAATTCCTCCTTTCCCACAGCAATAATGATCAAATCCTCTATCCCTGCAGCTGCATAAGCAGATTTTAAATTGTCTAACTGCCCTAGCCTGGCAGTGCAAATCGTTCAGTATTGATGTCCAAAATAATGCAGGGTAACTTTCCCTGAAAAATAGGCAGGTCCTATTTCCACATTATAGGAGGGAGATTCGGGGTTTATATCTGTGAGAGTATAGGTATAGTCCTGTGCAAAAAGGGATGTCAGGAAAAATAATAAACTAAACAGAGAATTCATCCTTCCAACATATCCAGAATTATCTGTGTGAGAGTCACCACATCTAAAATATTCACGGCACCATCCAAATTGACATCGGCTGCTTCGTTGAAGGGATTGATTTCCAATATCACATTTACAATAAGCACAACATCTAAAATATTCAATTCTGAATCAAGATTTACATCCCCGTCGAATGCTTCACATACCTGGTAACCGATAATGTCAGCATCCAGACAATCAGGCAAAGGAGGACAGAGACGGTTTCCTTCAATGTTGAAATATTCTACACCCCAGTTATTTTCGCCACCCCAGTCCAACTCAATATTACACAGAGATTGAGGGAGGGTTCCGGAAAATTGATTATGAGATAAATACAACAATTCCAGCTTAGTAAGATTTCCTATACTTTCCGGAATTTCTCCCGTCAGCTGATTTGCATCCAGCCAAAGAAATTCCAATTCTGTAAGATCACCAAAATTATCAGGCAGAGGACCAGATAAATGACAACTCATGATACCGGAAAGGAAACAATCCAATGCTACCAGTCTGCCTTCCACCCACTCTGTCTGGCCCAGTTCCACCGGTTGAATGATACCATCTTCATTGTCATCCATTTCCAGGTTTATACTTGTGGCGCTATTGTCAATGATCTCCTGCAATACATTGAAATCTGCTTCCCAAAAGCAATGCTGTGCAGCAGCACCACAGCAGGAAGGAACATCCTCCACATATACAAATCCCGGATCACAATCCTGACCAAATAGATTTAATGGAAATGAAATTAAGAGAAAAAGAAGGAATTGCTTGAAAATACTCATATTGAAATTTAGCCTCCTAAAATGATATTCACCAGTGAAATGACATCCAAAATATTGATATTGTCATCACCATTCATGTCTGCTGTACTAGTATACTCCTCTCCATTTAAAATGATATTCACCATAAGAATAATGTCCAGAATATCCAGGACAGCATCTTGATTCAAATCCCCGGAAAGATTGGTCTCCAGGCAGGATGTATCCCTATGAATCTTCAAAAATAAATCATCAAAGTAGGAATCATTATCCACCCCTGAGTTCCTTGTACCCATGAGAACCATTTCAATGGAAAGAGTTCCCGCTGGCAGGGCTGTACTGGCTGACAAGGCTGTCCACTCATCATTATATGAGTCCAGAATAATGCTTTCACCCAAAACCTGGTCCTCCTCATTTAAAAAGAGAAGTTTCATTTCAGGATGGTCAGATCCGCCCCAGTTAGAAAGATACCCACCAAAATAGGCGGATGCTGCCCCACTGTTGATACAGTCAGAATATTCCAATACGTCAACTACTTGAGAAGCTTCGCTGTAGTCAGCGGAGTTACACAGAGCGCCAACTACAAAATAATAACTCCCATTGAAGGGGGCAATGCCATCACAGGTATAGGCTTCCAGTGATTCCATATATCCCTCCATCACCTGCCAATGTTCGGTGCCGTTTTCTCCTCCTGGATTTAATAACAGGTTTGCAGTGTATTGGGATTCTCCCGTCTGAAAGTGGAGCGGTTCTGACCAATCACTCCACCCCAGGCTGCTGTCTCTATAACGCATTTGCCAACAATATTCACTGTTGCCATTAAGAGGATCAAGGGGAAAAGTATTCAATTCTATAGATTCCTGAGTATTGGTTCCATAATACCAATTTTCACTGTTCACAAAGGCATCCACCAAGGGGGGCTGGGATAGATCACACTCAGCATACACCTTCCAGTGAGCTGCCAGAGGTTCATCTCCATCATTATCTGTAAATGTACCCGCCTCTAAAAGGACGTCATCAGTGTTGACCCCGTTTCCTGCAGGGGATATCCCCGACGGTTTGGAGGGGGGAAGATTATGTAGTTTCACTCTGATTTCATCCCGCAGTGCGTTATCTAAAAAATAATCTCCATTACCTCTGCTAATGCGTTTCAATCGAAAATCCGGTTGGTCACCTGCCTGCACTTCTACCACTACAAATCCCCATTCATCCTGAGATACGGTAAACTCAGCGTAATCCCGCTGTTCATATTCTCCCCAATAATCCAGATTTCCACCTGCAGAGGCTACATTCACCCAGAGATGTTCATGGTCCTGTGACTGCCCCCGTGAATAGCCATGGGTATGACCAAAAAAGTGAATGGAGGGTTTCCCACATTCTTCGGTAAATATTTCCATTCGTGAAATCACCTCTCCCGTATAATCTAATTCTCCAGCTATCCAAAGTTCTGACTTATAAGGATGATGTAGTTGGGCAAATACGAAATCTATATGCGGGTGATAACAGGCATCCACCAGTACATCTTCCAGCCAACTTAGCTGTACATCCAACTGATAATTTCCATTGGAATCCAATCCTATGACTCTCAGGTTGGAGTAATCCTTATACCACCAATGTTCTTCATATCCCTCTGTCCCATTTTCAGGCAGATGGAAATAGTTGAGGAAATAATCTGAATCATATTCATGGTTTCCCATGACGGGATAAAGAGGAACATGAGCGAAAAGGGGTGCTGCGGGAGAAAAGAAATGGTCGGGCCATTGATAGGCTTCCCAGCCAAAATCTACCAGATCTCCGGGAATGAGTACCATCTGCACCTCTTTGGGAATATCCTCAGAATAAGTATTAGAAACATATCCTATAATTCCCTGATGTACAATTTCTTCAAACTTATCCCAGTTACTCCAGTCTTTCTGCATATCACTCATGGCAACAAGTCTGAAACTCTGGTTTGCTTCCGGGAGCGGAGGTGTAAAAAAATCGTACACCGGGGAGTACAGATTCCCCGTAACGGCACGGTAGTAATAGCGGGTATCAGGATTCAGCCCCATAAGCTGAACCGTATGAATCTGAGAAGAGCCTGAATTGGTGAAGGCCGTTCCAGACGTATTATATCCCAGCAATGGTGTTGTCCCCCATTCTACTTTTGTATCTTCATTTTCATTGGTTTCCCAAAGGATATGAATGGAAGCAGGTTCAGCGTGTTGGAGATAAGGCTCCACCACAAAACTCTGATTGTAGCCCATTGCTGCCATGAAAATAAATATCAGACTAAAACGCACCATCATGAAAAATAGATATTTCTCGTTATTTAACCAATACAACTGTTGTAACAGAATACTACGCAGTTAGTTTAAAGTTACAGGGTGCTGATCAGCCCAAAGTTAGCAATTGCTTTCCAGCCGGGATATTTCCCTACCCCCTGTATTGAAACTATCGGGTATTGCCCGCCACCTCCTGCCGGCTTCTGAATACCGGAGCTTGGGTTCTTTCAGCTTGAAACTCTACTTACCAAATAAATGGGAAAAGCAGTGCTGTTTGTTTCTTATAAGCAGCATATTCGGGGTACCGGGAGAGGGAGGCATCTTTTCTGCGCATATTGGGGAACCAGATTATCAACATAAATGCAGCCAGTACCATAAGGGGAATCCAATGCTGTGACATGAGGGCAAAGGAGAGATATATAAGAAACTCGCCGAAATAATTGGTGTTTCGACACTTTGACATGAGTCCGTCAGTGATAAGATGCCCGGGATTTAATTTTAGATAGGCGTACTTCTGCATGTCAGCAGCATAATGAAAAAATACTCCAAGAGTAAACAGAGTAATGATGCCTCCTAACATTATAGGAGAATTTTCAACAGGAGTGGTCATTATAATAAGGGGAGATATCCAGTAAAGGGTAAGTCCGCCCCAGATGTATAAACCGTACCAGACAGAACAGTTTGCTTCCCAGGTTTTGTCAGGAAAAATAGTGGATTTCAGCACCCACATGAATCCATAGCTGCCATGAATAGCCAGATAAACCCATGCGGTAGTATTTTCCCATTGGTTAAAATACCAGATGAGAAAAAAGACGAAGGGTGCGGTAGCTCCCTTGTGACTATCAATAAAATGTTTCTGCTTCATTTTGTAGTTTATTCCTTTTACAATTTAAGGGTAATTTAACCAATGATGATGTATCCATACCAATCAGAGAAAGAGATGAAGATGCAACTGGAGCAGATTCATGTCATCGTGGAAAAGCAAAATACTATCAACAGGCAATCTATATTAGAGGAATTTTTAGCCAATATAGGTAATTATACCTTCACCCACTTTGTAGGGAAGCGCTGGGAAAATATTTATTTAAAGATTGGTGAAATACCTTCCATAAAACCACTGCTTCATTTTGCTATTGATACAGCTCTGGAAAAGTACAGGGAAGTACTTAAGCCTCATGAAACTCTCATGATTCCCCATGATCTCCTTGGATATGAGAAAAATGAATTCTGGTTTAATGCCGCGAATCCGGGAGAATCTACTGGTGTTCATAACCATAATGGCAAAGCTTTTCTATCAGGAGTGTATTATCTTCAAATTCCGGACAATTGCGGAAATATTCATTTTATTACGGCTGATGGTAAGGAGCATGAAATCGAAGCTGAAGAGGGGAAATTAATTTTGTTTCCTGCAGAATTAGACCATCATGTTCCGCTGAATTGCAGCAATGAGGTTAGGATTTCCCTCGCTTTTAATCTGTATAAACTCCCTTTCATGCTTAAGGGAACCTAATACTCTATTTTAATTGCCAGCTTTCCCAATAAAATGGGTAGCAATATGAAAGCCTATGGGTTTGCGCAAGTCGTTGGTGAATATCATTTCTTAATTTATGGGATTCTGAATAAGAGGGGAACCACTCATGAAACTCGATTTGAATATGGCAGATTCGTTCTACTAAGTTATTAGATAACATACAATCTAAGAGTTCATACTCACTGCCTTCAATATTAATACTCATCAGGTGGACTTGCTATATTATACCGGACACCCCAAGAAGCGATATTTATAACTCAT
>CAZKEL010000038.1:22177-24249 GCA_964551815.1 uncultured bacterium | reverse complement strand
GCAGGCATAATAACTGCCCAATATCCTGCCATCCAGGTGACACCAATGATACCTCCCCAATCCTCAGAACGCTGTGAGCAATTTTTTACACTGATGGAGTTTTTTACTCCCAGTATAAATAATTTCCATGAGGGAGTAATTGGGGACGAATTTGCTGGAGCTTGTTTATTTCCTTCCTGTAATAACGATTTCAAATGAAAAAATTGCCAGGGTAAATAGCCTGCTCCAAAAATAATATTAAGAAATAAAAGCAGTTCCTTACCGCCCTCGTAAGAAAGGGTTGACAATAGAAATAAACTAACCATGGTATTTATACTGTAAATGATGAACCAGCCAATTTCTTCATAGAAATACCACATTTTTCTATTAAATATTATTGCAGTCCATACACATACCTGTGAAAGAATTACCAACATCACCATGAACCAGGATAGGGCATTAATCAGAAAAATCTTTTCTATATTTAAATGTCTCATTAATACAGAGAGTTGAAAGATCATGGCGATTTCTGAAAAGGTCGCCAGAAATCTGGTAAGGAAAACAGAGGAAAATACAGAGTTATGAAAAACCGTGCTTTGAGGATAGCTTACCGGAAAAAGACAACGGAATGCAGATACGAGAAAAAATATTTGAGCGGGGATTTTAAGAGAGAGTATTGCAGTTGAATTCAGGCTGCTTATAAAATACACTCCATTTACCACTGCCCCCAGTTTCAGTAACCAGAGGAAAGTTGAGATATCTTTATGGTGTGAGGTGTTTTTTAGAGCTTCCAATATTGGGAGCCATTATCTAAGCGGGAAAGTTTTTTCCGGGAGATGAGTTCCCTGCGCAGAAGAGTTGTATCTTTAAACAGGTGATGGGTATTGATAATGGCATTCACTTCCTTTTCTGAATAGGTAATATCGCATTGAAATTTTTCAGAAAGAAACTGAATCACGATTTCTTTATCAGCCGGTTTTTTTGGCCAGCGAAGAATTTGATTCTTATCATTTATTAATTTATGAATCATGGATCAAAATCTTGAAAAATATAGATTACTTCGCCGTTTTCTTTTGAGGTTCTGGTTCAGGTTCTGGTTCTTCCTCTTCTTCGACTTTGGTTTCATAGCGGTAATAGTGGTCCCGCACTGCATCCATGAGGACTTCCTCTGTCCATCCTCTGCCCTTTAAAAAATGGATGCTGTGATAAAATAGATTTTCTCCCACAGAGGAAACATTAACCGGTTCTTTCTCAGCCTTTGCCTTATTTAATATTTCCATAAATTTATCTGAAGCATACTTATGGGAATTCTCCTCAATCTGAATGAGTTCTTCTTCAATTTTATCCGTCATATCATAACTGTCTTTAAAATCGAAATTCACCGATTTTTTTAAATTTTCGTACATATCATCTCCTGAAATTGTATATATAAAATTAACAGGTATTTATTGAGTGGGCAAAATAATAAAGGGGAAAAATCTATTTTTTAAACTGAATTAAAACAGATATAAATTCTATTCCATATTCTTGAGACTTAAATCCTATAATCCATTTACATTTCAAAACGATATGTAGGTTTGCACCTTGAATACCTCTAAATCCTGAGAGTCATAATGCAAATTACTCACAGGTAAAAAAAACCCCCGTTATTACACGAGGGTTTTAATTGGCGGAAGCGTATGGGAATCGAACCCATCTATGACATCACTGCCACACATCAGCTTTGAAGGCTGTGGCGCCCACCAGGAACACATTCGCTTCCAATTTCTTAAACTTATATTAATTAGCTAAAGGTTAACAGCCAATTGCAAATGGCTAACAACTAAAGGCTAACAGCTTGTGGCTATTAGCCCATCCAATTCACGAAGTGAATGTAGAATGGTACCCCCGGCGCGATTCGAACGCACGGCCTTTGGAACCGGAATCCAACGCTCTATCCAGCTGAGCTACGGGGGCATACTTTAATTATTAATGATCAATTATAAATTATAAATTAATCCTAAAAAACTTCTATCCCGCTGCTTGTCCATCGTAACAACTTGTGCATCGTAATGCAATGAAGATGCAAGTGTAGATGGAAGCTACGGGGGCAT
>CAZKEL010000038.1:0-22077 GCA_964551815.1 uncultured bacterium | reverse complement strand
CTTGTGCATCGTAATGCAATGAAGATGCAAGTGTAGATGGAAGCTACGGGGGCATACTTTAATTATTAATGATCAATTATAAATTATAAATTAATCCTAAAAAACTTCTATCCCGCTGCTTGTCCATCGTAACAACTTGTGCATCGTAATGCAATGAAGATGCAAGTGTAGATGGAAGCTACGGGGGCATGCTTTAATTATTAATGATCAATTATAAATTATAAATTGACCCATCTACGCTAACGCTACGAAGGGCAAGCCAATGACAAGTGACCCATCTACGCTAACGCTACGAAGGGCAAGCCAATGACAAGTGACCCATCTACACCAAGGCTACGAAGGGCAAGCCAATGACAAGTGACCCATCTACACCAAGGCTACGAAGGGCAAGCCAATGACAAGTGCCCCATCTACGCCAAGGCTAATTTCAAGCACCTTTCTGCTGCTTTGATTGTATTTACCAGCAGCATAGTAATCGTCATAGGTCCCACACCACCGGGAACCGGCGTTACTGAGTGAGCGATACTCATGACAGATTCTGTGTCAACATCCCCTACTAAACTATACCCTTTTTCAGAATCATCTTCAACCCTGTTAATACCAACATCAATAATGTCAACACCCTGTTTTATCATCCCTCCCTTTATCATTTTGGGAGAGCCTGCTGCGGCAATAATTATGTCTGCCTGGCTGGTATGTTTAGCCAAATCTTTTGTTCCCGTATGACAGAGGGTAACGGTTGCATTACCCATTTCAAATTTTTGGGCTAACAAGGCAAACATAGGCTTCCCTACAATATTACTTCTGCCAACTATTACAGCATGACGACGGGATACAGGGATGTCATAATACTTTAAAATTTCTAAAATTCCATGGGGAGTACAAGGAATATAATTGGGATTCCCTTCCAATAGCAGTCCCAGGTTTTCGGGGTGAAATCCATCCACATCTTTTGCAGGAGATACTGCATGAAGTATTTTCTGCGCATTCAAATGTTTAGACAAAGGGAGCTGTACCAATATGCCATGCACTTCATCATCCTGATTTAATTGGTGGATCAGTGAAAGAATTTCATCTTCCCTGGTGTGATTGCCAAGCTTGTGCGTCTGGCTGCTACAGTCCATTTTTTCAAAGGCACGGGCTTTATTGCGTACATAGACCGTTGATGCGGGGTCATCCCCAACAATAACTGCTGCAAGATGGGGAGTGATTCCCTCAGCCCTTAAAGTCTGAATCCGACCGATTAATCCATTACGGATATACTCAGCTACAGGTTTCCCTTTGAGGAGCTTTGTTTCCAACTTATTCTTCTTCCGATTCTATATCGGTGATTCGGTTTTCAATGAACTCTGTAATGGCAAGGGTCTTGGCCTCCACCTTATCTACAAATTTTTTCTTCTCTTTCTTGTAGGTGAAAAGTTCATCGGTAATATTCATAGCAGCCAATACTGCTATTCTCAACTGCTGTGAATCGTCAATACCTGACTGTTTAATTTCATCCATCTTTGCGTTCACATAACCGGCAACTTCTTCCAGATATTTTTGACCAGCTGCAGACCGCACCACATAATCCTGCCCTAATATATTTACTTTTACCACCTTTGGTTTCATAACTCTATCCCCCCTTAGCGTTGAACAGCTCCATGAGCCTTTTGAAGAGAATCTAATATCTTACTCATTACTGAATCTACTTCTGCATCTTTCAGGGTAGCAGATTCAGATTGAAATTGAAGTGAAAATGCCAGACTTTTCTGCGTTTCACCTACATCAGTTGGCTGATATACATCAAACAATGACACCTTTTTTAAATGATCTCCACCATCCTTTTTTATCGTTATTAACAATGATTCAGCGGGAATTTCCCGGTTCACCTGAAGAGCAATATCTCTGCTGGTGGCAGGAAATTGAGGCGGACTTGTATAATTATGCTTCCTGTTCCCCCATAATTCTCTCAATGACTGCAGTGAAAGATCAGCTAAAATCGGAGCCTGTTTTAAATCATACTGTTTTAAAAGTGCATTTTCCGGGATCCCCATTATTCCAATCTGAGTTTTATTGGAATAAATTTTCAATAAAGTGGTAAATCCCTGTGAGTTTGCAGGTTTAAAGGATATCTGTGAAATACTACAGGAAGATAACAATTTCTCAATTTCTCCTTTACAATGGTAGAGATCCCTATCCTCATATTTTCGCCAATGAAGGGCAGGGTCGCCATACCAGAGCAGTCCCAATTGAATTTTCTCCTTCGACCCTGTTTCCGTTTTTGGTGAAGTATTATGGACTGCACCTATTTCAAACAGGCAAAATCCCTTTTCCTGTCTTTTTTCATTATAGACAGCAGCCATGAGTAATCCCGGTAAAATGGAATTGCGCAAAAAAGCCATATCCCTGCTAAGGGGATTATGTAATTCTACTGCATCTCCCGCAGCGAAATGCCTGCTAAAAGATTCACTAAAAAGACTGTTGGAATAATGCTCATGGAATCCACAACTGTGCAGATGGGTCCTCAGCAGGCTGTCCAGTTCCTGGGCATCTTCAGTAAAGGCAGCATAAGATGCAGTATATCTTTGGGAAGAGGGAATATTGTCATAGCCATATACTCTGGCAACTTCTTCACAGAGATCTACCTCTCTCTCCAAATCATTGCGGAAGTGAGGAATGGTACATTCCATTGTTCCACTTTTCGCTTTAGACTCGATCTGAAGTGAGGAAAAAATAGATTGGATTTCTTTATCTGATAATTCAATCCCCAAAAGGTTTCTGCAAGTTTCCGGTGAAAATTGAATCGTGGTCTTTTCCTTTTTCTTTGGATACACATCCACAATACCCTGTAAAATTTCACCACCAGCTAATTGCTGAATTAATGCAGTTAACTGGTTTAGGGAATGCGTTACATTTTCCATATCCGTGTCCCGTTCAAAACGCCGGGAGGCATCTGTGGAAAGGTCAAGGATTTTCGCACCTTTCCTTACTACTGTGGGATTAAAATAGGCAGATTCAATTAAGACATCTGTGGTATTTTCAGAAATTTCACTGTTTTCTCCTCCCATTATTCCTGCCAGTGCCACCGGTTTCTTTCCATCACAAATAAGCAAATGGAAATCAGAAAGTTTGTGTTTAACTCCATCTAAGGTGGTGAAAGATTCATCTTTTTTAGCATATCGTACATTGATTGTATTGTCCTCAATGGCTGCCAAATCAAATGTATGCAAGGGGTGCCCTCTGTCCATTAAGACAAAATTGGCTGCATCAACTACATTATTAATACTGGAAAGTCCCACCGCTTCCAATTTTTGTTTCAGCCAGTTTGGCGATGGTGCAACTGTTACCCCTTTTATGACTCTGGCAGCATACCGAGGGCAGGCATCCTTATCTTTTATAAAGACAGAAACTGCATCTGAAGCCTGTTGAGAAGATTCCTTAAATTGAATTTTACTTTGCTTAATTTTCTGTAGGGATAAAGCTGCAAGATCTCTGGCAACTCCAAGATGACTGAGGCAATCCCCCCGATTAGGTGTAAGATCTAACTCATAGAGTACATCTTCTTCAAATTGCAGGATTTCTTCAATGGGGGTTCCAAGTTCTGCATCTGTGTTTAAGATGAGGATGCCCTCATGGTCATTATTAAAGGCCAATTCTTTCCCGGAGCAAATCATTCCATTAGATTCTACTCCTCGCAGTTTGGCTTTTTTAATTTTGAAATCGCCACCGTTAAATTCAGCACCAACCCTGGCAACGGGGACATGAATTCCCGCTTTTACATTGGGTGCACCGCAAACGATAGTCTGTAAATCACCATTTCCCGTGTCCACTTCACAGACAGATAATTTATCCGCATCCGGATGAGGATTACAGGATTCCACCTTTCCTAAGACCACATTGGTGAAATTTTTTCCTTTAATTTCATAGGAGGCTTCCAATCCCAATGCGGTGAGGCTGTCCGCTACATCCTCCGGTGAATCGGAAATATCAATATACTCTTTCAGCCAGTTTTGAGAAACTTTCATCAGAATTGCCTTAAAAAGCGTACATCACCATTATAGAACAGGCGGATATCTTCCACACCAAATTTCAACATAGCCATACGTTCGATACCCATGCCAAAAGCATAGCCTGTCCATTTTTCAGGATCATACTTTACGGCTTTAAATACTTCAGGATCAACCATACCACAGCCTAATATTTCCAGCCATCCTGTTTTTTTACAGATATTGCAACCTTTACTTTTACAAAAAATACAGGATACATCCATTTCCGCACTTGGCTCTGTAAAAGGAAAGTAACTGGGTCTGAAACGTGTCTTCACCTTTTTCCCAAAGAGTTCTCTGGCAAAGTGATCCAGAGTTCCTTTTAATTCTGCAAAAGTAACACCCTTATCCACATAAAGCCCTTCAATCTGATGAAACAGACAATAGCTGCGAACAGAAATGTCTTCATTTCGGTAAACCCGGCCCGGTGCAATGATCCGCACAGGGGGTTCGTGGTTTTCCATGAAATGGATTTGTGTATCAGAGGTATGGGTGCGCAACAGGACAGATTCCGAAATATAGAAGGTATCCTGCATATCTCTGGCAGGGTGGTGTTTGGGGATATTCAGGGCTTCAAAATTATAAAACTCTGTATCAATTTCAGGACCGTAAGCCAGAGAAAACCCAAGCCGCAGAAAGATGGACTTAATTTCTTCCATCACTTGTGAGAGTGGATGAATACTACCTCGGGAAAGTGGATCGCCCGGCAGTGTATAATCAATCTCATCAGAGTGATTTTCAGCAAGGTGTTCACTACCTGTTTCCAGGGTGTCAATTTGGTGAGTTATTTCTGACTTTAGTTGATTGAGTGCTTGTCCCATACGGGGGCGCTCAGCTTGGGTCACACTTCCCATCTGGACGAAGAGGCTGGCTACCAGCCCCTTTCGTCCCAGATATTTTATTCGGATAGTGTCAACTGATCCATTTTCAGAAGACAGGCTTTTCAGGTCAGTCTGAAATTCAGATCTGACTTGCTGTATCTGATCGGTTATGGACACGAAACTACTTTACTGAATTTACAATTTCAGCAAATCCCGAAGGATCATTCACCGCCATATAGGCAAGCGTTTTCCGGTTTAATTCAATATTCTTTTCTTTTAATCCTGAAATGAATTTTGAATAGGATAATCCATGCTGTCTTACGGCGGCATTGATCCGGATAATCCATAATTTCCGGAAGTTTCGTTTATTGGTTCGCCGGTCTCTGTAGGCATACTGCCAGCCTTTCTGGACTGCATCCTTCGCCGACTTGAAGTTGGTTTTTCTGGTACCATAATACCCCTTCGCCAGTTTTACAATCTTACGATGGCGGCGGTGTCTGGGTACCGTGCTGTTTGCTCTGGGCATGATTCTCTCCTTTTCCTATGGAATCATTTTTTTAGTTCTGCTTGTCATGGCTTTGCTCATGACAGTGTCCTTACGGAGACGCCTCTTCCGCTTCGGACTTTTCTTCGTTGACAGGTGTCTGTTACCTGACTTGTTATAGGTTATTTTGCCCGAGCCCGTTTTTCTAAAACGCTTTGCTGCGCTTCTTTTGGTTTTCATTTTTGGCATCTTTATACTCCTTTATCTTGGGCTTAGTATGATTGACATACGCCTGCCTTCCATGCTGGCGTCTTTATCAATTTTTGCTACATCTTCTAAAATATCGGTGACGCGTTTTAATAATTCCATACCCGCTTCTTTTCTGGCCATTTCTCTGCCACGGAACATCACCGTTACTTTCAGCTTTGAGCCGTCAGAAATAAATTTCTGGGCTTTATTCAATTTGGTCAATAAATCGTGATCTCCCGTATTGGGTCTGATTCGTATCTCCTTGACCTGAATGACATGCTGCTTTTTCTTGTTAATCTTTTTCTGCTTCTGGCGTTCATAACGATATTTGCCAAAATCCAGAATTTTACAAACGGGAGGACTGGAATTCCCTGCTATTTCTACCAGGTCCAATCCGGCCCTTCCAGCTTTCTCCAACGCAGTTGAGATGGAGACAATTCCTGCCTGCCCCCCCTTCTCATCAATTAATCGAACCTTGGAAACGGTAATTTCTCCATTTACCCTTGGTTCATTTTTGTCTTTTGCTATACTAACTTCTCCTTCGTGATTGTATTTCTTCCCTTAGTTCAGTAATTAGGATATCAACTTCTCTGCTTCCCAAATCACCTGTATGCCTTCGTCTTACTGAGGCTGTATGATCTGCCGCTTCTCTTTCTCCGACTATAAGCATTATGGGAATTTTCTTTAATTCTGCATCCCTTATTTTAGCACCTACTTTTTCACTACGCCCATCCACCGTTACTCGTATATCTGCCTGCAGAAACTCCTGTTCTAATTGAGATGCATAGTCTATGTATTTATCTGAAACCGGGAGGATGACCACTTGTTTTGGTGCAAGCCAGAGCGGAAAGTCTCCACCAAAATGTTCAATTAAAAATCCGATAAACCTTTCATGAGTACTAAGTGGAGCACGGTGAATGCAAAGCGGGGTAACTTCCTTATTATTTTCATCCACATAGACTAAATCAAATCTTTTCGGAATGGCAAAGTCCACCTGATTGGTAGAAAGGGTAAATTCCCTGCCGATGGCACTCCATACCTGTACATCAACTTTGGGCCCATAAAATGCAGCTTCACCCGGAATTTCAATAAAGGGGATTTCTCCTTCCAACATAGCTTCTCGCACAAGCTGCTCAGTATTCAGCCACAGTTCCGGTTCATTAACATATTTGTCTCCCAGATTTTCCGGATCATGGAGACTGAGACGCATTTGGTACTTATCAACGCCGAAGACATCAAAATAATACAGATACATATTGATCACTTTAAGGAATTCATCTTTAAATTGATCTTCAGTACAATAAATGTGGGCGTCATTCATTTGCATTGATCGAACCCGCATAAGTCCAAAAAGCTGCCCCGATTTTTCATAGCGGTAACAGGTGCCATATTCTGCCAAACGCAGAGGCATATCTCTGTAAGATTTCGGTGAAGATGCAAAAATCTTATGGTGATGGGGACAATTCATGGGTTTCACATAATAAGATACACCATCCATTTCCATGGCAGGGTACATGCTATCCTCATAATGAGCAAGATGCCCTGATTTTTCATAGAGTTCCCCTTTAGTCAGATGAGGGGTTCTGACCCGCTGATAGCCTGCTTTTCTCTCAGTTTCCATGGCAAGATTTTCAAGTTCATCTACCAGCACCGTTCCATTAGGAAGCCAGAGTGGCAGGCCTGGCCCCACTTCATCATCAAAGGCGAAAATTTCTAATTCTTTACCCAGTTTTCGGTGATCTCTTTTCTTGGCTTCCTCAAGGTTATGCAGAAAAATTTCTAATTCTTCTTTGGTAAACCAGGCAGTTCCATAGATGCGCTGCAACATTTTATTTTTTTCGTCCCCCCGCCAATATGCACCGGCACTGGTAAGAAGTTTAAAATGTTTAATCTTTCCAGTGGAAGGTACATGAGGGCCACGGCACAGATCAATAAAATCACCCTGGCGATATGCAGAAATAGTATCCCCTTCATCTATTTCAGAGATGATTTCCACTTTGTAGTCTTCCTCTAAAGTACGAAAGGTATCCAGTGCTTCATTACGGGTAAACTCAACTCTATCAACAGGAAGATTTTGCTTGGTAATTTCCCGCATTTTCTTTTCAATTTTGTCCAACTCCTCTTCATTAAATGCCACATCAGCAACATCAATATCATAATAAAATCGGTCTTCCAGAGCGGGGCCAATGGCAATTTTTGCACCGGGGTATAGTTCTTTCACTGCCTGGGCTAACAGATGGGCAGTACTGTGCAGCAGAATTTCATGTGATTCAGGGTTCTTATTGGTGAGAATTTCCACATTGGTATTTTCACCAAGTGGATATTCCAAATCAACCAGGTCTCCATTCACTTTAGCAGCAATGGATGCACGAAAAAGCCCCTCACCAATAGAACGGGCAATATCTCCGCTGGTAGAGCCTGGTTCCACCATTTTCACAGAATCATCCGGTAATGTTATTTGAATTTCACTCATAATAAATGTGGGCGATACAAGAGTTGAACTTGTGACCTCCACGATGTCAACGTGGCGCTCTAACCAACTGAGCTAACCGCCCTGTAAAAATCATAAGAAATACAGCCGGGAAATTTACGAAGAGGTACAGGTAAGGAACCTATAATTATTCCTCGACAGGGCTTGGGGATTTTTCATCCCTTTTGTCTGCGGTTTCAGGTTGGGGTTCTAATAAATCATAATAACGGTTCACATCCAATAAAATATCTGCAGCTTTATTATATACTGTATCTTCGATGAGGCTCACTTTTATCTTTTCCTTCTCACCTGATGCAACCCGGGACATTTCTCTTTGCAGACCATTTTTAATCCATTTTACATTCTCTTCATCCCAGTATTGGCCATTTCGTTGTGCAGAATAATAACTGCTCACACCGGCAGTCATTTTCTCAGATAAGGACTGTGGTTTTTTCCAAAATTGCAGTTTGGTTAAGAATGACTGTTCACCTACCCCTGATTTTTTTTCTTTCTGATTAAGAGCTTCTTGTAATTTTTTTAAATCATTCTCACCAGGAAGTGAATACTTAATTTCATATTCAGCAAGAAACTTTCCAAAATCTTTATATATTTTATCCGTAATGACTACTGGTGCTTCAATTTTATTTTTTGGGACATAATCAGCTGCAAAGGTGAGGAAAACCCCTTCTCTCCAAAGTCCCCGTACATAAGGAGGAAGTGAAGTGCGCTTTATAGAAACATCGGGAGTGATACCCCCACCGCCAGAGACCATCCTCCCGTGGGTGGTTGTAAATAAAGAATCTTTCTTATCCAAACCATCCGTAAGAAAACCATTTTTCAAATAATCCTCTTTTTGGATCAATCTTCCTGATGGTGTATAGTATTTTGCTGTAGTCACTTTCAAAGTAGTGGTATCATTTAAAGTGTACATACTTTGCACCAATCCCTTTCCAAAGGATTTTTCTCCCACTACCACAGCACGGTCTAAATCCTGCAGAACGCCAGCAACAATTTCACTGGCAGAAGCAGAACTTTTATTGATAAGAACAGCAATGGGAATATCTTCAGGAAGCATAGGTGCCCGCCTTGAATTCATTTGTTTGTTTGCTCTTTTAAGCCTGCCCTTCGTATTTAATAGATTTACTCCTCTTTCTGTGAGTTTGTCTAAAATATTGATGGCGTTATTTAATAATCCTCCTGAATTACTGCGCAAATCAATCACCAGTCCAACCATATTTTGATCCACTAAATCTTTTAATGCATTGGTGAAATCCTTGGCAGTGTTTTTTGAAAATTTGGTTATTCTGATATAGCCAATGCCATTTTCATCAACCCCCCAATAGGGGACATGTTTAATTATGATATTCGCCCGGGTCAGTTCAAAGTCTATTTTTTCTTTGGTAGAGGGTCTGTAAATAGTGAGAACAACGACTGTACCCAATTCACCTTTTATCAGTTTGGAAGCATCTTTTATGGTCATTCCTTTAGTTTTCACAGAATCAATCATTATGATTTGATCTCCGGAATGAATGCCTTCAGAATAGGCAGGACTGTCTTCAAAGGGAGCTAACACGGTAAGGGTATCACGACGCATACCAATCTGGATTCCCACTCCCCCATACTTACCCGTACGCAGCATGTCCAGCCTTTCTTTACTGCTGCCACTGACAAATTTGGTATAGGGGTCCAGAGGGGTCATAATTCCCTTAATCCCAGCTTTGATAATTTCAGATTCATTTACAGAATCTACATAGCTCTCCCGCACTTTGTAAAAAGCATCTTCCAGCATTTTCAGGTATTCCTTTGTATTCTGATCATTGCTGAATTCAATTTCATTTTTACGGGTGAAGGACTTTGATTTATTTTCCTCTTTTTTATCCTGGCCAATCAGAGGGAGGACAAAGATTAATAAAATTACTGTCCATTTAATTCTTAACTGCATACCATTTCCTTTTCAAATTTGTTCATGATAACCATCCGGATTTCTTTAAATACTTCTCCAGGGTTTTGGTTTCCGTTTATCTTCACACAGCGGTGGGAGTTTTCCTGAGCTATTTCTAAATATCCTCTGCGCACTTTTTGAAAAAATTCCAAACCGGTGGACTCCATCCTGTCAGGGTTCGTGGATTCCAACCTTGCAGAAGCAGTTTCCGGTTGAATATCCAGTATAAGGGTAATCTCAGGATCCAGTCCGCCTGTGGCAATGTGATTTATGGTATCAATGTGGTCTCTGTTTATCCCTCTGCCAAAACCCTGATATGCCGTTGTACTGTCTGTATAACGGTCGCAAATCACCCATTCTCCCCTGTGCAATGCAGGTATAATTTTCTCATTTACTAACTGTCCTCTTGCGGCAGCAAACAGCAGACTTTCAGAAGTTGGATTCAAATCAATATGCTGCATATCCAATAATATTTCACGCACTTTTTCAGATAATACCGTACTGCCCGGTTCCCTGAATATATGACAGGTAATCCCCTGCTTTTCAAAAAAATCCATCAGCAATTGAATTTGGGTGGACTTTCCAGATCCGTCAATTCCTTCAAAAGAGATAAAATGTCCCTGCATTATACAGAATACCCTTTCTTCGCCACCAAAATGACAATTTCTCCCCGAACTTTTGACTTTGAAAAATGGAGGATAGCTTCAGATACAGTCCCAAAAAAAGTTTCCTCATACATTTTAGTGAGTTCCCGGCAGACTGAGATGTTTCTGTTTCCCCAATAGGATTGAATATCTGTCAATGTTCGATGTAATCTCATAGGAGACTCGAAAATTACGATGGTTGCCGCTAATGATTCTAATGATTCAAAGGTTGATTTCCTGCCCTTTTTTGGAGGGAGAAATCCACTAAAATAAAAGTGGTCAGTGGGAAGTCCTGAAACGGAAAGCGCTGCTGTGACGGCAGAAGCACCAGGGACAGCTATAACCTCAATCCCTTCTTTCCGGGCTGCATTCACTAAGCGGTAACCGGGATCGCTGATACAGGGAGTACCTGCATCTGAAATAACAGCGATAGATTTCCCCGCCTGTAATTGTGAGACTAATTCTCCTGCTTTCAGCTGTTCATTTTTATCATGGTAGGAAGTAAGGGAGGTTTTAATATTATAATTATTCAGTAGTTTTCTGCTGGTTCTGGTATCCTCAGCAGCAATGAGATCAACATCCTGTAATATTTCTTCTGCCCGATGTGTCAGGTCTGACAGATTTCCAATGGGGGTGGCAACTACATACAGAATGCCTACCAATTAATTCAGAACGGATTTAACCGTCTTACGAATGATGTCAATGGCAGTCAATAATTCATCTGCATTCACATTGAGATGAGGTCTAAAGCGTACAGCTTCATCCCCCGATGGTAATATCAACAGTTTATTTTTATAGAGTTCTCCAATAAGGGCATCTCGTTCTGTCATGGATGGCAGATCGAAGGCTGCGAACAATCCAAGTCCGCGGGGATTGGTAACAAAAGCAGGAAATTCTTCGCAAAGTCCCTGAATTTCATTGAGCAGGAGTTTTCCCATTTCCGTGGCATTGGCCAGCAGGTTCTCCCTTTCGATAATTTCCAGAATGATTTGAAAACGCATCATGTCAGTAAGGTTTCCACCAAAAGTAGAATTTATACGGCTGGATTCAGCAAAGACATGTTGCTCCACTTCTTCAATGCGTTTCCCTGCCAGTAATCCACATACTTGGGTTTTCTTCCCAAAAGAAAGGATATCAGGGTTCACAGAATAATGTTCATGTGCCCACCATTTACCAGTTATGCCAATACCTGTTTGCACTTCATCAAGAATGAAAAGCATTTCATTTTCATCACAGAGCTGCCTTAATGCACTGAAGAATTCATCTCTGAATTGATTGTCTCCCCCTTCTCCCTGGATGGGCTCTATAATGAGGGCTGCAATATCATCGGGGTTATTCGTCAGGGCTTCTTTAATTTGCTGCAAGGCAGTTTCTTCTTTCATTTTCACCTGGGCCAAAACTTCTTCCGTGATTGGGTAAGTGAGTTTGGGATTTTCTATTCTTGGCCAGTCAAATTTTGGAAAATACATGGTTTTTCGGGGGTCTGTGGTATTTGTCAGAGACAGAGTATAACCACTGCGCCCGTGAAAAGCTTGTTTGAAATGGATGATTTGTGCACCCTTTTCATCCCTGCCCTTTTCAAGGTTTTTTCTGACTTTCCAGTCAAATGCAATTTTCAAAGCATTTTCAACTGCCAAGGCTCCCCCTTCTATAAAAAAGGCATGAGGCAGGTAATTTGGGATGGCCAATTGGGAAAAGGTCTCTAAAAAATCAGCATAATACACATTATAAATATCAGAAAGGGTTGGTTTATTCTGTGATGCGAATCCCAGTTTTTCCCTTTGTGCGACGATGTCTGGATGATTATATCCCACTGCCCCTGAAGCAAACATTGAGAACATATCCAGATATTCTGTGCCATCTCGTTCATCAACGAGCCAGGAACCATGGCTTTTTTCCATATCCATAACTGGTTCAAACCCATCTGCTAAAATGTGTTTTCCTAAAGTTTGTCGTACTTCCTGAGTATCTACTGTCATATCTGATTCCATTTTTCTAAGATTCTAAATCAAAAGTTATTCCCTGAGCAAGAGGAAGATCCCTGCTCCAATTTACTGTATTTGTCTGCCGGCGCATATAGGCTTTCCATGCATCTGACCCGGACTCTCTCCCGCCTCCGGTTTCTTTTTCACCTCCAAACGCACCACCAATTTCTGCACCTGAGGTACCAATATTTATATTGGCTATTCCACAATCACTTCCCTCATGAGACAGGAAGGATTCAGAGTTGAGGACATTTGTGGTGAAGATTGCTGATGATAATCCCTGTGGGACACCATTATGTAGAGAAAGAGCTTCTTCTAAATTCGAGTAAGGGATAATATATAATATTGGAGCAAAAGTCTCTTCCTGTACGATTTCGTAGTTATTTTCTGCTCTCACTATAGCCGGTTCCACAAAAAAACCATCCCCCTCAAGAGAACTACCACCACATAAGATTTCTCCACCTTCCGCTTTTGCTTTTTCCAATGCATTATTGAAATCATCTCTTGCTCCCTGATCAATGAGTGGACCCATCAACGTATTCCCATCTAAGGGGTTCCCAATTCTCACTTGTGAATAAGCATGTTTTAATTTATTGACCAACTCCTCCATAATGGATTGGTGAACAATAATTCTTCGAGTGCTGGTACAGCGTTGACCTGCTGTACCCACTGCACCGAAAACTATGGCAGGGACTACCATATCCATATTGGCAGTTTCATCTACGATGATGGCATTGTTACCCCCCAGTTCCAGAATGGTTTTCCCGAGCCTTTCTCCTACGATGCCGCCAATTCTTTTTCCCATACGAGTACTGCCAGTGGCAGAAATCAGGGGTACTCTTTTATCATTGATGAGGCGTTCACCAATAGTTGACCCTCTTCCGATAATGATGCTGAAAATTCCTTTATAGCCATTTCTTTCTAGCACTTCATTACACATATGCTGTATGGCTACAGCACAAAGGGGAGTTTTTGAAGATGGTTTCCAAACGGTGACATCACCACAGACCGCTGCGATGAAAGCATTCCATGCCCAGACTGCAACAGGAAAATTAAAAGCTGAAATTACACCGCAGATTCCCAGAGGGTGCCACTGTTCGTACATACGATGTTTTACTCGTTCAGAATGCATGGTGAGACCATACAACTGACGGGAAAGCCCTACAGCAAAGTCGGCGATGTCAATCATTTCCTGTACTTCTCCATCCCCTTCTACTTTAATTTTTCCCATCTCAAGGCTAACCAGAGAGCCTAATACATCTTTTTTTCTTCTCAGTTCTTCGCCCATTTCACGTACCAATTGTCCTCTGACAGGGGCAGGAACCATTCTCCATTCATTAAATGCCTGAATAGATTCTTCAATGACCCTGTCATAATCAGCTTCTGAACATTGATATACTTTTGCCAATAATTCTCCCGTAGCAGGATTAATGGACTCTAACACCCCTGCATCCGTGGTGTCAGACCATTTCCCTGCACCTATGCAGGCACCATAATTATCAGCTTCAATACCTAATGATTGTAATATTTCTTTCAATTTCCCTCCTGATAAAAATTTAACATACTCTTACCCCGTTAATTCACTCTGGTTTCTATTTCCTTTAAGTGACCAAATAACCAGGGTTATGATAATGATTCCTAAAATTATGGGGGTTGCATAATTATATTCTGCTGCGCTGTAATCTTTCAATGCATTAATTCTACCGATCAGAAGAGAAATTCTTCCCATTACTGCAAAACCAAAGGACGCACCAAATTTTATCATTAAAAAGTAAATACCAATTTTACTCAGAGTTCCGAAGGACCCTTTATGTTCCTTGGAAAAGAAAAAGTAAATTAACCCTGTGAGAGTTCCCACAAATACAATGAGTCCATTTATCATCGTACCCCAGTCTGAAGTAAAATTAACGGCAGAGGCTTTAATTTGACTGAGAATGTCAGAATTAAGAAAACTGTAAAATCGCAGTCCTGCTGTCATACCAACTATATAGGCTATTGCCCAACGTGCCAGCCAGCCGACTTTAGGTACCAGCCGCAGTAACATGAAAATCCCTAAAATGAAGGGGATGATATAAATAAAGCGGATTTCATCATAACCTTCAATACCCCCTTCGGGAAATACAGACCGGTCTAAAACACCAAACCCTGTAGTTATAAAGTTTAATACTTCATATATGCCGTACCAAACAGACTGCATTAACGTCTTTTCTCCTGCAAGGGATTCAAGTTCAGGCCATAACCTTCCGAACAAGTTCGGTTGTATTTGCTGCCAGAAGGAAATAACGGCCCAATATCCTGCAGATACACCAATAAAGAGATGCTCCGCTGCTTTATAAAAGGGATTATCATCAAATAAATAACTGAAAATGGAAAGAGTGAGAAATACAACTACCCAGGCTCCGATTAATTCTGCTGTCATACTAATTCCCTTTCCTTTGATTTTTACGGGTGAGGTAGTAGGTAATATTGCCAAAAATGATAAAAAGGACAATTACCACATGGGCAATGGACTGTGCCGCCATCATACGGGTGGCTTCTCCTGGTTGTATTTCCTGTTGCTGGCTATTGAGCTCTGTTTCTACCAATTTTTCATATTCTGCTGCTCCGGGCATGCCTGCCAATATTCCCTTAATTTGCCCGTTTTCAACATAGGGGACAATATCCGTTACCTGTATGGAAGTACATCCCGTTGACATGGGAATATTCTTGGGATCGGTGGCATACTGCACCCATTCTTTTGAACCGGGGAATCCTGCAGATAAACTGAACAAAAAGTCAAAGTCTTCAATGTTGTGAACCTCCTGCATCATGGGAATGTCGTTTATGGGGTTCCCCTTTAAATCAACGGTGTACAAGGCTCGAATATCAGAAGCGATTCCCTTTACCACGGCCTCGTTACCGGGCTTATACCCCAGATTCACATAGTCAATCCCATATTCTTTTTCATATTTTGGAGCAATATCACTAAAGGCATCAGTGGACATAAAATTTCCATCCGCCCAGAGAGCAGTAGCATAAATTTTCACATCTTTACTAAACAAATGATGGAGCATGGCGATAGACATGGGATGGATTTCCGGCATGGTACTGGGGCCATATTCAAAAGAGAGTAACACTCTGTCACCCTGTTTCAACTTATTCAGCTCATCAAAAACAATTTGAGAATGAGGTTTTGGTCTAACAGGCAGCGATACCCAATCCGGTTTAACTAAGGGAACCAGAACGGACAAACCTACAATTAAAAAAATCACTCTCCTGTCAAGAGAGCCTAATTGAATGAAAATATTTTTTAAAAGATTCATTTTACTCTCCTAAAAAGGAACGCTCGATTCCAATTATAATTCTAAAGGATGTGGCGACTATGCCAAGGGCAATACCAATCATTAATGCCCGTGATCCTGCCGTAGTGGGGTAGTCAAAAATCCAGTCCTGAATAACAGGAATTAAAAGAGCTGCAGGGGGGGCTTCATTCCAACCCAAACTCACACCAACTCCCAGAAAGAGGAGTATTCCACCAACGATGGATGCCACTAAAATCCGTCTGTCTTTAATCAGGGGAGCAGTGAGAGCACCAATTCCAAACACAATTAAAATGGCAACTACCCACCAGGGTATCAGTTCACCAATGGGAACTCTGCCCAACATCAAAATGATTCCTGCCACTAACAGAAGTGTAGCTTCAAAGTTTCGAATGCGGAAAGCTCTGTAAGAAGCAGAGGCAACAAAAAAGGCCAATAATGCAAACATAGAGGAGGATAAGGGATTGAAAATATTAAAAAACATCCATGAAAACAAAGAACCTTCTGTCTGCATGTGAGCGCCCCAGGGTTTAGCATCTATAACCATTTCAACATTATAGGGTTCTAACTTTTCCATGAATTCTTCTGCACCTGATTCTGTTATAAAAATTTTAGGAACTTCATATTCTGCATTTTCAGCGGAGAGTTTTTTTTCAATGATGGTGGAATTTTCCAAATCAAATTCACTGGTAATTAATTCCGCAATGGGGGTAACAGATTCAGGAGAAATTTGAGACAGAGTAATAAAATTTGCTCCCCTGAAGAAAAATCCTGCGAAGACTGCAAAGGCAAAGCCAATGACAGCCAAAAGGCTGTACTGCCAGTTTTTCTGTTTACGGGTTATTTTAAGCATTTGCAGTTTTAACATATTCAAGGCCCCAAGGAAAATTGCAAAGGAGGCGATGATATCGAACCATTGGGTGGAGTCATTATCTACAAAATTCTGGATATCTTTTTGATTGATAAAATGTCCAAACAAGGTGAGCAATCCTACTCCAACCACAATGAATAAAGGTATATGTCTTTTCAATAACATAGAGTTTCCTTTTTAATTACCAAATAAAGTTAAAATATTAAATTCTATCCAGCCCATTTGAAAAAAACCATTGAGGACTACGGTTAGTACCATGGCAGCCATGACGAAACCTTTAACAATGTCCTGCCCTTTAATGCTTCCCAATAGTTCAGGCTTTTTTGACAGGTAGGCACTTGCCGTAAAAAATTCTTCTCCGATGAGGGTATAATCACAGGCTGTTACGAAAAAAGGAATTTGTGCCGGTGAACCTGTTCCCGCTATTTGAATAGCCCCAATGGAATTTCCTGTTTCTGCTAAAATCAGAGACTCTGCATAAAACTTACCCAAGTAGAAACAGGCAGCTGGTTTTTCACGCAACATGATACCATTCACCCCGGCAGCATAGGCAAATTGATCGTCTGTCAGATAATGTACCATATCGTCGTAATAAAGGTCAGGGCGCCCTACTTTCAGATAGGATTCACGGCAGGCTTCTCTGCCTGCTTCCATGACAATGGACTTCGACACAGGCACATTAAGGCCCGCTTCATATTTTGCAGTGGTTTCCGCCACATGCCCCAGCAAGATTAGTCCGGATACGGTTTCCACTTGGTCCATATCAGAAATACCCGGCACAAAGAGTACGGGTTTTCCCATTTCTGTAGCACGCCCCACTGCTTCTTCGATAGCTTTTAATCCGGCAATGGGACGGAGATAAATATCTCCCCCTGCTTTTGCACGATCAATATAATAGTAGAGTGTGGTTGCCACCAACATAACCATGGAGAATTTGAAGTAAGATTTCTCAATGAAAAAGGATCCCTCTCCAAAGCCATAGAGTACTATTATAACCAGAAAAAATATAGTCGAGTATATCAACTTTTTATTCATAAGGTCCTATTCCTTACTGTTTTGATTGTTTTTCAATTCGCTCGATTTCGGTAAGAAGAAATTCCACATTTTTTTTCTCCTCCAGCAGTGCTGCAAATTTATAGTAAGATGCAGATGGTACAAAGGCAGTAATTATGGGACCGAAAAAAACCATGAGCTGCCCCCCGAAAAAGGAAAGGTATTTCATCATATCCAGAAAAAATATTGCCGGAACTGCCATTCCCCGCTCTACCACCTTTGCAGCCAGATCACTGATAAGCTGCTTATCAGAGGCAGATGTTATAACCTCTGCTGCCATCAGGTGAGAATCATCTCCAAATTTGCTCTTGGGATGATTTCGCTGCTGCCTTCTTCAAATCGAATTTCTGCAACCCTTACCAATGTTTCAGATTCCATTTTAGTCAGTTCTGCCGGAAGAGATTTTACTTTTCCAACCCTGCCAAAATAAGGTGCTCTGATTACACGCACCAGAGAGCCTTCTGAAATAGCCATATCTGACTCATCCATTTTTTCAGTGCCTTCTGAAACTTCCTCTTTGGGAATCAAAATTTCAGGTCGGATTACTCCCGCTCTAATTTGGGTGGAGCCATTAATGGCAGCAAATTCTCCTGCATGACCGGATAAAAGTTCATAAGTTCTGGCTGCCATGGAGATGTTCCCAAACCCCTCTGTAATAATCAGGCTGGGACCTATTTCTTCAGAGCCGGTAATGGCTACCCCTAAAGAGTACCCTAATATTTTAGACAGGTCTGTATAGTCAAATCCACCGGTGACAATGCCTGCAACTCCGGTTGCTTTAGCTTTTTCGAAAACAGGCATAGATATAAAGGATCCTCCCAACAAGATTTTTCCTTTATGATCCACAGTTATTAATTCTGCAGATAATTCCTCTCCAGGGCCATTGGTTACCACTTCAAGAATTCCACGATTTTCACCACCGATACCAAGAATTCCCTGTACCAGAACCCCTTCGGTTTCCACCGTCACTCCCTCCTCTTCAATCACTTCAGTGATGGTACCGGAAGTGTAGGCATCCACCTCAACGGGAATGGGTGGCTCAGATAATATTGCCTGACCAGTAATTTCAGACACATTGGCAAGAGTACCATCAATGGGTGATTTCAGTTGAGATTTAAAGAATCCGAATATTCCTTTACTTTCTGCGATGACCTGATCTTTATTAATTTTTTCATCCAGATTAACCAGCATACATTCAGGTACATTTTCCGGCTCAACATTTAATTGGTTGGCAACATTCAGCATTTGAACATTTCCCGGAATTTCTGTGGAAGCCACCACTTCTTCAGGTGTAACTAAATCACCAATTTTCTTATGCACCGCTCCTTTCATAGGAAGCTGCCTCTTTTTTTCAACTTTGGTGCGGGCTAATATCTTTAACCCCGGGGTATAAGAGCGTGCCATCAGACTACCTCCATTGTTGGATATTCATGGGTAGATTCAGACCAATGCAAGAGTTGCTTCACCCGATCTGCAGGTTCTGCAGGGATGCTAAAGGGTTGTCTTCCCCGACCATCTAATATTATGCCTACCACACCACCATAGACTTTGGTCTCCAATGCTTCATTTTTTCCTGCACCAATATCAATGCCTTTTGCAGGGGTAAATACTGCACGGAATGGTTCAAAAGGTGCTTCAATAAGTTTTAATTCTCCCGGCAGGAGATCTCCACTGATTCTTTCAGATTCAAGGGTAATTTCATAGTGCATGAGAGGCTGATTTTCTTTTTGTTTCCCAACTGGGGCTACACAAGTTCCTAAGCGGATAAGACAATCCTTTTCAAATACCTCCACAGCAGCTTTCGCATGAATAGTTGAAAGGATTCCAAGTTGAGGCATCATGAAAATGGAATCCACGGCTAATTGCGTAATGCCTTCAGGGAGGAAAGCATCAATGAGCATGCGGGCAGCCTGATGCCTGCGTGGAGCATGTGAAAGTACTCCACCAGAACCCACCAACATATCCAATTCCATTAAATTCACCAGAGTATTCCCAGAACTGGTTTGTTCAAAGGCATCGGAAATGGTTCTCTCCTGCTGTACTCCTTTCAGGTGTACGGCAAATTCCTTATGCTGTTCAAACGAAAGTCTCAACGCTTCCCGTGCGATTGCCTGCTCAATAATCAGGGCTTCTAAGGATTGAGGAATTGTGGTAGGGCGTATCATTTTGTTTCCGATTCTGTTGGTTAAAATTGTTTCATCCATATCGAAGGGAACCCATCTGGCTACATTGGCAAAACCGGATTCAGCCAGAACATTACAGACGGAATAACTCATGCCAAGATTTGCAGATACAGTACGATTAAACTGCTTTTGAAAAACAGAAAACACATCTGTTGTTGCACCGCCAATATCTACCCCCACAACTGTAATATTTTCTTCTTCTGCAATTTTCTTAATGATTTCACCAACTGCTCCGGGAGTTGGCATGATGGGAGCATGGGTCCAACTCATGAGTTTCTTATACCCGGGAGCCTGCGCCATCACATGTTCCATGAACAGATCATGTATTCTGTCACGACTGGGCTGGAGGTTTTCTTCTTCAAGAGTGGGCCGGATATTTGCAACAGTGGTTAAATCGGTAATTCCTCCTAATCTCTCTTCCACAGCTTCAGTTGCTTTGTTATTTCCGGCATAAATCACAGGTAGTTTATAATTGATCCCCAATCGAGGTTTGGGGTTTGCAGCTTCCAGGACTTCCGCCAGTTCTACCACATGGGTGACAGTACCTCCATCCACTCCGCCGGAAAGGAGTATCATATCCGGACGCAGCTGGCGGATGCGCTTCACCTTTTCATGGTAGAGCCTACCATCATTGGCGGCCAGCACATCCATTACAATGGCTCCTGCTCCCAGTGCAGCTCTTTGCGCCGATTCACCAGTCATTGACTTCACCACTCCTCCAACCATCATTTGCAGGCCTCCCCCTGCAGAACTGGTGGATATATAAATATCTACACCACAATCTTTCTGCCGGGGTGAGATAATTTTTTCTCCTTCTAAAATTTTACGCCCGGAAAGTTCTTCCAATTCCATGATGGCATTAAGCACTCCCCGAGTTACATCTTCGAAGGGAGCTTCAACAGTAGTAGGTGCTTCGCCTCTGTGCGTTAAGCGATATACTCCATCTGCCAATTGAATGAGAATAGCTTTCGTAGTTGTAGAGCCACAATCGGTGGCTAAAATTATTTGAATGTCTTCTTTGTTCTTATCCAATGTTTAAAATATAATGACAATATAAATAGGTTAAAGGGGCTGCGAAAGTAAGAGAATCAAAGCGGTCTAAAATACCTCCATGCCCACGTAAAAAATTACTGGTGTCTTTCACTCCTGCTTCCCGTTTTAAAAGGGATTCGGCAAAGTCACCTAACTGCCCAAATCCCCCTGTGATGAATCCAAAGATCACAATATCCCTTAAAGAAAATAATTCCTGAAAAAATCCATAACGATGTAAAACTAGGAGAAAAATAATTGATCCTGTAAAACCGGCGATAGTTCCAACCCAACTTTTTTTTGGACTTACTTCCGGGAGTATTTTTACTCTCCCCCATTGTTTTCCAAAGACAAAGGCAGCAGTATCACAAATCCACACAGAAAGAAACAGTGCAAAGGTCAAGCGAAACCCTATCATCTCAAAATTTCTGATTACACTGAGTGAGCCTAACATGACACCAATCCAGATGAAAGCAAATATGACTATGGAAATATTCAGAAGGGGTTTCTCAGCTTTCCGGAAAATTTCAAAAATCATAACAACCAGAGCCAGACAAATTATCAGCAATTCAATTGGGATATTCCAGGTAATGGCAGGATGTCTGTCTATTTGGAGTAGAGCTAAAAATACCATCACAATTGGCAGGAGAGGTGCTGAACCCTTACCCTGTACTAATGTCTTAATTTCAAGAGTTCCTAAATACAATACCATTCCGATAAATAAGGAAAACAATGGCAAATTGTTAAAGCTGTCTCCTGCAATAATAATGGCTATAAGGGAAGGAACACCGATGAGGTTCACCAGCGTTCTGGATGATTTATTTTCCGTCGTCATTGCTTTGAATCAAGGCGGAAAATTTACAGGGACTTTAGAGCATATACAAAGGGGATATATGAATATACCCCCTTCAATTTTAGTTAGTTATTTTAAAAGTAGTTTTAACTGTTATCCAGAATGTGATTGGCAATCTGCACCAGGTCTAAGATATTTACCATACCATCCTGGGTATAGTCAGCAG
>CAZKEL010000037.1:0-24313 GCA_964551815.1 uncultured bacterium | reverse complement strand
GATTCCATCTTCCCCCTTCAATTGCAGGTTCATTCCCACCAGCAGTTATTATCTGTCTTGCCTGTTCATTTGCAACTTTAGTTAAATAACCTTCTTCTTGTGGTTGTAGACCTTTAACATGTTCTGTCATAAGTCCACTATAACATGCATCCATTAAAAAAAGCATATGTTTTGATTTTGAAATTTGGGAAGTAGTTAAGATTTCATCCATTGCAATACCCGTTGCATATGGATTATCTTGTTTACCTTCATAGGGTATTATATATCCTTTTTCACTTTTATCAGTTCCAATTAATGTTTGGCCATGACCAGAATAAAAAACAAGTATCCTGTCATTTTCACCTGCTGATATTGCGACTTCTCCCAAGTTTAATTTAATATTTGATAGAGTTGCTTCTTCATCTATTAAATATCTTATGTTTTCTTCCGGATAATCAAATTTGTTAATCAACATATTCTTAACTGCTTCTGCATCTTTTACGGCATAGTTTAGGGGGTCAGAGTATTGGTATTTGTCAATTCCAATGATAACTGCCCAACTGTTATCGTAGATATCTTGCCTATTAAGAGACATTTGAGGTGATTTTATTTCAGGCATGGTAGCAAAAGAAATATTAAATAATTGTGGTTGAACTTCTATAGGATTTCCTTTTTCATCAGCAAGAATAAAGTCTGTAAATTCTACTAAACTAGTCCCACTAAATCCTTCAATATTAGTAAAATCAAAAATTAATCCTTTCGGTAAAGCTTCTCCTTTCAAACTAAAAATCAAACCACGCATAAGGTTATCAGTAACGTTATTATAACGCATTTCAAAACCTTCTATATCATGAGGGATGACAGATCTAATTTCTTTTGAATTATACTTAATATCAAATTGTATTCCTCGAACATCTACATCAGTATCAATATATAACTTTATTCTAGACACCAATGAATTTTTAATATTCATAGTATGCTTACTACTTATATCATTATATATATCTTTTTCATTCATATTTTCATAATGATTCTTATTTCTATTAATTTTATTTACATCTGAAAAATCAATTTTTAAATATTGATTAGGATACTCACTTCTATTTCCATCCTCATCCCTAATCTCTATGTTAAAAAACTCAATATTACTCGTATCATGGAAACCCTCTATATTAATAAAATTAAATTTAAAAATATTTGGTAATTTTTTTACTTTTTGATGAAATAAAAATACAGTGATAGTACTATCCGTTTTTTTTTGATGAAACATTTCAATATTTTTTACAGGATGAGGTGATGCAGATTTAATTTCTGAAGGATTATATTTTAAATTAAATGATAACCCATAATTATTATTATTATCAATTTTGAGTTCACCTTGATAAAAAAATACATCATCAATACTTTCCTTCGTTAAATTTTCAATAGAGTATAAATAACTAACTGCAAATAATAGTATTGGCAAAAAATTGTACATAATGTAATTTAAATAATTCTACACACCTTTTAGATGTAATTTTTTATAAAAAGCACAATTTATACCTTTTAGTATTTATAGAGGAGAAATAATTTTTATAAAGTAGCTTTTACTAATAAGTATGATTTATGCCTTTTACTCCCAAATAAGTTCAACATCATCTAAATCTGGTGGAAAGTATTTATGTTTTCTTTGAAAGTGTTTTCTGATTTTGAAGTAAGTGGAACATACAGTAGATGCAGTGTTCTCTTTACCCTTAGAAGATTTCCAACCCATTTGATTTAATCTTAAAGCAACATCCTTCCACCACAGATTTTCATCAAATCTTAAATCACAAATCTTTTGGTAAAGTTTTATCTGATAATCAGATAATTTCGGAGTATTGAGTTTTGAACTTTCTACTGTTATAGTGTATGATAAATAAGGATACTTACCTTCGGTAAAACCCCACAAAGTATAATCATTCCACTGTAATAGAGTAGGTTTGGATGGTAGTTACTTTACCCATTTTGACTTCCTTCTCTATTAATTTTATTATTTTCCATTCTTTAATTCTATTACAGAGACATATTTGAAACATTTTACTAAACCAGTTATTAGTAATCATTAAGGTCAAATTAAACTAAAAGGCATAAATTATACTAATTAGTTTTATAAAGGAGGAATTATTTTAATAGTGGTTTTTTATTCATAAGTATGATTTATGATTTATTCTGGTAGAATTATATTTCCTTTTGAATAATTCCTATTATAATATCCTGCAGACAATTTTAATTCTATTCCAGAATAGATGTCAGTATTAGTACTATTAGGAATATATCTATATCCTATGGTAAGTTGTTGACCCATAGTAGGAAAAATCTCATTTAGTTTTTTAAATATTTTTCTATCTCTTAATCGCATACCAAGTTTTCCCAAACTAATCTTAAATGAATATCCTATAATAGGTTTATCAGATTGAAATTCATAAAGTATTAATCCTAATCCATAAGACATGTAAAGATCACTATATGAATTAAAATAATTTTTTATAGAAATCAATGGTGATATGTTGAATAGATAATTATGATTATCAGAAGATTCATTATGAAAATCTTGTAGATAAAGTTCAAAACCATATGAAATTGCATTCTTTCCATTATTTAGGAATCTATCAAAATTTCTTCTAAATCCAAATCCAGCTCCATGTTGATTTCCACTTAAATTTAATATATTAAAAAAATGTCCTTCTGAATGTCTAATAGATTTCCAATTTTGTTTGTATTCCATTTCCTGTTGATTGAAAATTAAATCAGTCTGGGTATTGGTTAAATCAGTTTTATTAAGATTATCAACTGATGACCCTTTCCCAAAAAACACAAATTCTCCTCCTCCACTTTTTTCAAATCTTCCTTCTTGTGGAGTTTGTTGAAAATCAGAGTCCTCAGTAACATTTTCTCTTAAATATCCACTTAACTCATCTGCTGTAATATATCCATCTCCATTAGAATCTGCTTCCCAAGTATCTAATCCTTCAATTAGATTTTTTGTAAATGCACTATGTTGCCACTCATCTCTTTCTATAACCTGTTCATCACCACCTCCTGCAGTAATTATCTGTCTTGCTTTTTCATTTGCAATTTTAGATAAGTATCCTTTCTCTTGAGATTTAGATAAACCCTTTACATTCTCTTTCATTAGACCACTATAACATGCATCCATTAAAAAGAGCATATGTTTTGCCTTAGACATTTGAGCAGTAGTTGCAATTTCAGACATTGAGAAACCTGTCCCAAAGGGATTATCTTGTTTACCTTCATAGGGTATTATATACCCTTTCTTACTTCCATCTGCTCCTTCTAGTGTTTCACCATGTCCCGAATAAAAAACAAGTATCCTATCATTTTCACCTGCTGATGTTGCGACTTCTCCCAAGTTTAATTTAATATTTGATAGAGTTGCTTCTTCATCTGTTAAATATCTTATATTTTCTATCGGATAATCAAATTTGTTAATTAACATATCTCTAACTGCTTCTGCATCTTTAACTGCATAGTGTAAAGGATCAGAGTATTGATATTTGTCAATTCCAATGATGACTGCCCAACTGTCATCGTATATGTCATCTCTCTTTAATGATATAGTATTTGATTCTTTTTGTTTAAATTCTGATATATCTACAAATATTAAATTAATACGATCTTTATATTCTTCAAATTTGATAGGTTTATCTTGTACATTTTCAATGATATAATCATTTAATATTGAGTTTACTAAATTTATTAATGTAGTATTAATTTCTTTTACATCAATTGACTCATCAATATAAATATCTACTTTAGGTTTAATTTCTAACTCAAAATATTTCTTACTAATTTTTGAATACACTTCAACTACCAAACTTCCCCCAAGATCGCTGTCAAATATTATGTCCGAAAAAACTATATCTTCTACTAATCCTAAATCTATATTTTTTTTTATCTTAGATGTACTATGTATTATGTCTAAATCAATATTAATCAAATATTTATTAGGATTTAATATAGATAACAATTTTTTTTCTATACCATAATGGATTGAATCAATCAATGTATCGAGAATATTGATTAATTCTTCTTCAACAGCTCTACTATTTTTAAAACCAATTGATATAAGTTTAGAATTCATTAAAACATCTTCACTTATACCTTCTTCCAACTGAAATGTAATTGTAGTATCAGACTTACTTGATTCTACAGAAAAACAAAGTGAAATAACTGAAATTATTAAAATCTTGTACATATTGTAATTTAAATAATTATATATATCTTTTGTATGTGATTATTGATAATAAGCATAAATCATACCTTTTACAATTTATAGAGGAGAATTAATTTTAATAAAATAGTTTTTACTAATAAGTATGATTTATGCCTTTTACTCCCAAATAAGTTCAACATCATCTAAATCTGGTGAAAAGTACTTATGTTTTTTTTCAAAGTGTTTTCTCATCTTGAAGTAAGTTGAACAAACGGTTGAGGATGTATTCATACCACCCCTTGACGAAGTATACCCGAGTTTATTTAATATATCTGCAACCTGTTTCCATGTAAGATTCTCATCAAATCTTAAATCACAGATTTTTTGATAAAGTGATATCTGATATTCTGATAATTTGGGAATGTTGAGTTTGGAACTTCTTACTGTAATTACATAGGAAAGATGTGGTTTCTTTCTTGTTAGAAAGTAACTACCATCCAGGATTATTCCACTGTAACTGATTTCGCAAGGTTCCGCGGCATGTCCACATCACAGCCTTTTAATACTGCCATGTGGTAAGCTAAGAGCTGCAGGGGTATGGTTGTAAGCACCGGCTGCAGGCAGTGATTCACCTTAGGTACCTGAATAATATGATCAGAAAAGTTTTCCAGTTCTTTGTTTGATTCAGAGGTGATAATTATAATTTTGCCACCCCGGGCTTTCACCTCCTGAATATTGGAGACAATCTTTTCATAGCCTTTTTCCGTAACGATAAAGACCACAGGCATATCCTCATCAATGAGGGCAATGGGTCCGTGTTTCATTTCTGCAGCAGGGTAACCCTCAGCATGAATATAGGAAATCTCCTTTAGTTTCAATGCTCCCTCCAGAGCAACAGGGAATTGAAAACCTCTGCCTAAATAAAGGAAATTACCTACCTTCATAAAATCTTCGGTGAGGGGTATGAGAGAGTTCCCATCGCTTAAAACCTGAGTGATAAGATCAGGCAGCCTGATAAGATCAGTAATTATAGGAGTCAATTTCTGTACATCCACTCCTTTTTTTTCTGCCAGAAGAAGTCCGATTAAATTGAAAATGGTTACCTGAGCCGTAAAGGCTTTGGTTGAAGCCACACCGATTTCAGGTCCTGCATGAATATACACCCCACAATGGGTTTCACGGGCTATACTGCTGCCAACGACGTTTACAATACCCAATGTGAGGGCACCTTTTTCCTTGGCTTTCTTAATCGCTGCTAAGGTATCTGCTGTCTCTCCCGATTGACTCACACAAATGACCACTGTATCTCCATTAACAGCAGTTTCTCTATAGCGAAACTCAGAGGCATACTCCACTTTTACGGGTACCTGCAGGAGTTCTTCTAAAATATAACTGCCGATTAAGGAGGCATGCCAGGAAGTCCCACAGGCGGTGATGATGATATGATGAGCATCTAAAATCTGTTGTACCCAATCGTAGATACCCCCTAACATCACCTGATTATTTTCCGCATTTACTCTGCCGCGGATGGCTTCTGTAATGGTATGAGCCTGCTCATTAATTTCCTTCAGCATGAAATGGTCATAACCACCCTTTTCAATTTCTTCCAGATTGTACTTTATTTCTTCTACATCTTTTGGTACTAGCAGATTTTCCTTTATATTTTTTACCTGATATAATTCAGGTTGAATGACAGCCATTTCACCTTCATCTAAAAAGACGATATTCCGGGTATATTCAATAATGGGAGAAGAATCGGAGGCAATAAAATATTCTTTATCTCCGATTCCTAATAAAAGGGGGCTTCCCAGTCGTGCAGCGATAATGGTATCCGGTTCGTCTTCGCAAAGTACTACAATACCGTATGCCCCTACCACTTCTGTCAATGCCAGGCGGACAGTATCAGCAAAACTTAGTTGTTCTCTATTGTAGAGATAACCGATAAATTGCACCAATACTTCTGTATCGGTATCCGTTTTGCATTGAACCTGATTGTCTGCAAGAAGTTGTTTCAGAGCAGTGTAATTTTCAATGATGCCATTATGCACCAGGGTGAACTTTCCCGAAGCATCTTGATGAGGATGAGCATTTTTATCCGAGGGTTCACCATGGGTAGCCCAGCGTGTATGACCGATCCCCACTCCGCCTAAATGGTCATCAATTTGGATGGCAGATTCAAGCGTTGATACTTTCCCTTTGGTTTTGGTAGTATTAATTTTCTCCGAATGGATGGTTGAAATCCCGGCTGAATCGTACCCCCGGTATTCTAAGCGTTTAAGTCCTTTAATGATGACCTCTTTGGCCCTTTTATTTCCGATATATCCTACTATTCCACACATATATAATTGTTAATTGTAAATTATAAATTATAAATCTTAGATTTTAGTTGAGTTCTAAATTTTTTCGAGTTGTTATAATGATCTTAGAAAGAATTTTTATAATTTCCACAGCTTCAAGATTAATACTTTCATATTCTTCATTTGACAAATAGTCTGTTCTTAGTAATAGTTCAATCCAATAAAGTGAATCATTAGTTTCCTTTTGAGCTATGGATAACTTATGAATAAAATCAGCCTTACTTTCAGCATGTTCAGCCTCCCGAACTAAAGCTCCAATCGCTGTACCTGAACGTAAGAGTTGGTTACTCATGACTAGTTCAGATTTATCCTTTTTTAGATATTTAAATAAACTAACTATTCTGACGGCAAAATTTAAACTTTTTTCCTTAATTATATTTTCCTTCACCAATATTGATCCAATAAAAAATTAATAATTTACAATTTACAATTTATAATTAAATCACTCCCATTCTATGGTTCCCGGTGGTTTTGAAGTGATGTCATAGACAACTCTGTTTACGCCCTGTACTTCATTCACAATCCGGGTGGCACATTCATTGAGTAAATCCGGAGGCATTTCATACCAGTCTGCAGTCATTCCGTCAACGGAGGTTACTGCACGCAGGGCAATTAGATTTTCATAGGTGCGGCTGTCTCCCATTACGCCTACAGTCTTTGTAGGAATAAGCACAGCAAAAGCCTGCCAGATTTTATCATATTCCTTATACTTGTGTAATGTTTCAATAAAAATATGATCTGCCTCTCTAAGGATAGTCAGGTATTCCGGGGTAATTTCACCAAGAATTCGAACTGCCAGACCCGGCCCCGGAAAAGGATGCCGTTGGAGTACAAAGTCAGGAAGTCCCAATTCCCTGCCAACTTTTCTCACTTCATCTTTAAAGAGGTCACGAATAGGCTCTATGAGTTCAAAATCCATATCATCAGGGAGTCCCCCCACATTATGATGTGACTTTATGGTTACGGCAGGTCCCAGGGCTGACCCACCGGACTCAATCACATCTGGATACAATGTACCTTGTGCTAAAAACTGTGCCGATTCATTTTGATGAGCAGCTTTTTCAAATGCCCTTATAAATTTTTCTCCTATAATTTTCCGCTTTCTTTCAGGATCAGTCACCCCCTTTAATGCTGCCAGAAAAGTTTGAGAACAATCACTTTTTTGAATATTCAGTCCCAACCCATCCTTTAAGCTGCCCATCACCTGGGATGCTTCCTCTTTTCTTAACAGGCCATGGTCAATGAATACACAGGTTGATCTTTCTCCAATGGCTTTATGCAACAGAGTACCTACTACGGAGGAGTCAACCCCGCCGCTGAGTCCCGTTATTACTTTTCCTTTATCTCCCACCTGATTACGAATTGCTTCAACAGACTCTGACACAAAATTTTCAGCAGTCCAGTCAGCAGTACACTGTGCCACCTTAAAGAGAAAATTGGAAATGATGGTACTTCCCTGGTTGGTATGGGCAACTTCCGGGTGAAATTGAACCCCATAAATGGGTTTATCCCGGTGTTGGATAGCAGCAATAATATCATTGGAGGAGCGGGCGATTATCTCAAAGTTGTCTCCAGTACTGTCAATTTCATCCCCATGGCTCATCCAAACCTGGGTTTGATCATTCACCTCTTGAAACAGCGGTGAAATACCATTGGACTGAATGGTGGAAAATCCATACTCCCCCTGCCCTTTATGCTGTACATTTCCTCCTGAATGTGCAATTAACAGATGGAGACCGTAACAGATTCCCAATACAGGAATCCCCGTCTCCAAAATTTTTTGGTCAAGTTGAGGTGCACCTTCAGCATAAACGGAGGAAGGACCACCTGATAATATGATAGCATCCACCTTTTTATTGCAAAGATCATGGGCTGAAATATTGTGGGGAAGAATTTCAGAATACACATTTTGCTCTCTAATTCTTCTGGCAATAAGCTGCGTATATTGAGAGCCGTAATCTAAAACGGCAACCATAGAATGGTTAATTTTCATTTAAAGTTCCATTTCAGGATTAGACCCGGAGGAAATTCCTTGGGAGTCGTGAGATTGGGAATCTGCACTATTCTCAGTTCCTCCAAAGTTGAAAAAGAAGAATATATCTGCCAATACTTTTTTTAAGTCATGGCGGTTAACAATATGGTCAACAAAACCTTTTTCAAGTAGAAACTCTGCCCGCTGAAACCCATCGGGGAGGTCTTCTCCAATGGTTTGTTTAATCACGCGTGCTCCTGCAAATCCGATGAGGGCATTGGGTTCTGCAAGAATGATATCCCCCAACATGGCAAAACTGGCAGTGGTTCCACCGGTAGTGGGGTCAGTCAACACAGCAATATATAGTCCTCCACTGTCAGAATATTTAGCCAATTTAGAAGATATTTTTGCCATCTGCATCAGGCTGTAGGCGCCTTCCTGCATTCTGGCCCCTCCGGAGGCAGTGATGATTACCAAAGGGAGATGATCTTTTTCGGCTCTGTCAACAGCCTGACTGATTTTTTCACCCACTACTGAACCCATACTGCCGCCAATAAATGAAAAGTCCATAATGGCGAGAACTACTGGGATTCCGTGAATTTCTCCCTTCAGGGTTTTCACCGCATCCAAGTTGCCGGTTTTCTCTTTGGCTGCCTGTAGTTGGTCCGTATATTTTTTGGTTGCCTTAAATTCAAGAGGATCAGCTGACTGAACCTTTGCTGCAATTTCTTCATAAGCAGCATTATCTAATAATAATTGAATATAGTTATCAGAATTAATGCGAAAATGATGGGTGCAATTGGTGCAGATGAAATGATTTTCCTCCAACATTTTTCTATATACCACTTCCTGGCATTGAGGACATTTCAGCCACATACCTTCAGCTATTTCCCGCTTATCAAAGGTTTTTATTTTTTCAGATTTTCGACGAAACCATTCAGCCATTTGGGTTAATCCTTAATATATATAACAGAGCATCTTCTCCTGATGCATAATAATTTTTTCGTCTGCCATTTTGCTGAAATCCCAATGACTCATAACATTTTTGTGCTGTTTTATTTTTAATATTCACCTCTAAATAGATGATCTGTACCCCTCGCTTTTGAAGTTGTGCAATGACATGGTGTATTAAAGATCGGGCAATCTGCCTCCGCCGGTAATTTTCATGTACTGCAATATTGTTCAAATGGTATTCATCCTCAATGACCCATCCAAAAATGTAGGCAACAACGATCTCATCCTGAATATACACATAATTTTCCGATTCTAATTTAGTTAGAATATCATGAAGTAATTGGGTCTTAGTCCAAGGATGTTGAAAAACTGAATTTTCTATGGCTGTAATGTCATCCAAATGAGCTAATTCTGCTTTGACAATCAACAGGATTGAGTTACACCTACATTAAAATTTGTCACATAATTGGGAATCACTTCATTTATATCAGATTTAACCCATTCCTTAAAATGAGTTATTGCTAACCTTCCAATCCATTCAGCAGAGGGAGGCGCTTTTATAAACGCATCTTTTCCACATAGTTTTTGCAGGTTATAGCCCGCCAGGGGTGAATAACGGTTACTGTCAAAATTTTTACATATTATTTCTGAGGTGGGTGAACCCCCGTCGAACTGCTGAAGAAATACCAAGTCCTTATGAGAATGAAGTGCCATCCAAATCTGGTTTTCCTGCTGAAGTCCATAATACATTCCTTTCAGTGTTGATACGGGTATCAAGGGAAGATTTGCAGCAGCTGCAAGTCCCTTAGCAAGACTCAACCCAATACGCAGTCCCGTATAAGAACCAGGACCAGTAGAGACAGCGATTCCATCTAATTCATGAACGGTAACAGAATGGGACAGTAAAATCTCCTTAACCATGAGGGGTAATTTTTCACCATGGATTCTGGGTTGTTCTATCTCATTTATTTCAGCAAGATTCCCATCGAGAAATAAAGCCGTACCACAAATGGTTGAAGCTGATTCTATTGCTAATATATTCAAATTTTTACTAATTCAATTTTTCTATTGTCGTGTCCTGAATGGGAAAAATGCAGATAAATTGCATCCCGTGGAAGGAGTTCTTTCAATTTGTCTGCCCATTCTATAATGATAATATTTTCCTCAGAAAAATAGTCATTCAGACCGATTTTAATCCACCTTTCCAAATCCTCTTCTCGATAACAGTCAATATGAATAACGGGAATGGTAGCCGGATATTCATTTATCAGGGTAAAAGTAGGTGAGGTAACACTCTGATGGTATCCCAACCCTTTCAGGATGCCTTTGATAAAGGTGGTTTTCCCGGATGCCAATTCACCATTGAACGCCAGCACATCGCCAGGTTCTAATATCCTTGAAAAAGTTTCCCCAAATTTTATGGTTTCCTCCGGGCTGCTACTCTCACAGTCTTCCCACCCGGATTTCATGATTTCCTGCCCCGTAAAATTGCCATTGGTACAACCATTTCCTCCAAACTGATTCCGCCATGTTGAAAACTATTCATATAATAATTCACAAACTTGTTATATTCGTTGGGATATATAAAAAAACTGTCTGCACTTGCGATTAAATAATTGGTATTCATTTCATGTTTTGGGAGTTTAAACTTTTCCGGATGCGAAATTTTAAATCCATATTTTTCTGGGATATTCAGATTTTTTCCATATTTATAGCGGATTCCTGCAGAAGTCTGCTTATCCCCAATAACTTTTACCGGCTTGGAAACCTGGACACTGCCATGGTCACTGGTAAAAAATACCGTATGTCCCCAGTTGCTTATTTCTTCCAGCATTTTCAATAACCAGGCGTTTTCCATCCAGTTACAAATGGCATTTCTGTAAGCAGATTCATCAGGGACTATTTCCTGCAGTATTTCTGATTCAGTTCGGGAATGTCCTAATATATCTATAAAATTAATGACGATTGCCAATACGTCCACTTCCTTCAATTCACCTATGCGTTCTGCAAGTTTACTGCCTGCATCATAAGTGGTAACTTTTTGATAGCGCACTGATTTATTATCTAACCCCTTCCGTTTAAGCTGATCAATTAATAATGTTTCTTCATAACGGTTCATACTTAGTTCATCTTTCCACATTTTCTCCCATAATTCAGGGTATGCTATTTGTAATTCATCAGGGAAGAGTCCACTGAATATGGCATTGCGGGAATATGGGGTAGCTGTGGGAAGAATGGACAGATAATAGTGGGTATCCATTTGAAAATGAGAGGATAACTGCCGGGTCATGGCTTTAAGATGATCTGCACGCAGACAATCCATTAAAATGAGTACCACCTTACTGCTATTTTCCATTTCAGGTTGAAGATATTTTTCCACAATGTGGGGTGAAAAATCGGGACGCTCTTTTGCCTCCATCCAACCCTCATATTGGCTGCCAATAAATCGGGTAAAACCCTGATTTGCTTCCTTCCACTGATCGCGGAGAAGCTCTCCCAATCCCTGATCTCCCAAAGCATCAAAGGTTATGGACCAATCTGCTAACTGATCTGTAATATGATACCAATCTTCCACATCCTGGGCTGAATGGATGGCATTGGATATATCTTGAAAGGCCTGCAGGTAATCTTTTGCTGCTCTGTCAGATTGAATTTGAGTGGATTCAAGTACATTTTTACAGGCAATTAATATCTGGCTGGGATTTACAGGCTTGGTGAGGTAATTGGTAATTTGGGCTGCTATTGCCTCTTCCATGAGCCATTCTTCTTCATTTTTTGTTATCATGATAATGGGAATGGCAGGGTGTTTTTCTTTAATGGATTTTAAGGTGGTCAATCCATCCAGCCCTGTCATCATTTCATCCAGCAAAACCACATCAACCAGGGTTTCATCACAATGGTGAATGGCATCCTCCCCCGAATTAACGGGAGTGACCTTATACCCTTTTCCCTCTAAATAAAGAATATGAGGCTTTAGCAGATCAATTTCATCATCCGCCCAGAGGATATGACCTTTATCATTCATTATTTTGAAGTCAGTTTATAGGCACCATTCCAATCTTTCCCCGGAGAATTCTCCTTATATTCCTCACAGCGGGCAATATAGACCTTACAGGGAGTGGTTGGTCTGCCAATATATTCTTCTTCCAATTTATCGCATTTATTAAATTCTTTAATGGCAGCATCCCATTCTTGATTTGTATAAAGTTCAATGGCTTTATCCCATACTGGTAGAAGTTCTTTATACACCTCCGGCTCTTTCCCTTTTTCGGATATGAGCTCATAGGTGCGTTCAGGTTCGCTTCGTCCTTTTACAATGGCATAATCTAACATTCTAAAGGTAAACCTATCCTTTACTGCTTCATAAATTTTTCCACCCACTTGTGTTTCAATACCATATTGTTTTGCCCCGGATTCTAACCGAGCTGTTAGGTTTACCGTATCCCCCATCATGGTATAATTCATTCTCATTTCTGATCCCATATTGCCTGTGACCAGAGAGCCACAATTTACTCCAATCCTGTGACGCATATTATGTACGATTTCAGGCCAACGATCACCTTCACTTTTCCATTTCTGACGTAATTCTTCCAATTTGTCATTCATCTGGCAGCAAGTGATACAGGCTAAATACTCATGATCTTCTATTTCAACTGGTGCCCCATAAAATGCTATGATTGCATCACCAATATATTTATCCAATGTACCCTTATTATCTAATAAAATATTTGTCATAGCATTTAAATATTCATTGAGAAGCTCAACCAAATCAGGCGCCGTGAGTTTTTCTGAAAAAGTAGAAAAACTAGCAATATCTGAGAAGAATGCCGTGTTATACCCCTCTTCACCACCTAATGTTGGAGCTTCCCCTGATTCGAACATTTGATCAATGAGTTCTGGTGAGACATAATTACCAAAGGAAGCCTTTAAATATGCCTTGTCTTTGCCTTCAGTGAACAATTTATAGGAGAGATTGATACCAAAGGGGAGTATAATTGCAGATGCCGGAAAGAGAATGGGGATCATTGCAGAAGTACCAATTTCAGGTATATTGAAGGGCTGCCCGGCAATCAACTTATACAGCCAGAGATAGTCCGTTAAAAAAGCACCAATGGAGTAAGAAATCCAAATGAATAATTCAATGGCAATGATGACAAAACCCCACAAAGGTGGTGTTTTGGAAACCAAAATAAGAGTAACCAGAACAAAAATTGCCGCAATAATCAGGTGGTCAAATAGATAGGTATCCAGATATTGAAGAGTACCCAAAGGAGTTTGAATATAATCTGCATTCAGGAGGTGCTGCACGGCATTTGCGTGGTATTCTACACCTGGGAACTGATATTCTTCTCCGTCAAAATTTGAAAAGGGTGCCAGAGTAAAGTCCTGATCTTCTGCCATTGAGGTACCAATAAGTACAATTTTTCCCTTAAATGGATTTGTAAATCCTACGCTTGCATACACCTCTGCGTTTGGTCCAATAATTCTATCCATCCAATCCTGATCTTCAAAATAATCCCATTCTCCAAAATCAGGATCAAATATTCCCTCCCCGAGATTATAATCTTCTGTATCCAAAATATTTGAGAGAGAGATTCTGGTAAAAGTATTATAGGTGGGTTTTCCCGGTGCAGATGCACCCGAAGGAGGTCCAAAAAAGTTAATGAGGAATCCTTCTGACTTTTTCCCATAGGAAGGAATTTCTAAGTATGAATTATTTCCATAAGGCCCATACCGTGCTGATTCTCCTTCGAAAATGGGAGAACTTTGCGGGATACCTAAATAGTCAATCACCGTCTGTATGGCAAGGGTTGGGTACAGGTTTGTATCTCCGGGAGCCATACTTAAGGGCCAATAACGACGGTTAAACCCATCCATATCCGTAGGAATATTTACTAATCCGGTAGTGATATTCACTCTGTCATCTGAAATGAGTTTTTCATAAGGGCCAAGGTAATAAGTTGGAGGAATTCTGGATGCTTCGTACGCAATTTTAGAGGCAAGAATTACCTTGGTGCCATTTGCTTCTGCATATTGTACTGCCTCTATAAACTTTTCATCACCGTCAATTAAGGGGAATTCTAACTCATTGGTTTCCATATAGGATTTCAGGTTTTTCGTTTGGTGATCGGGTTTGTCAAATACAAAGTCAAATACAATCACTTTGGCACCTGCATTGGTTAAGTTTCTAACCACCCTTGCCCACACATTCGCCCGGCTGTAGGGCAATGGATCAGGGATCAACCGGAAAGATTCATCATCTCTTTCTACTATGACTACATCTAATCCGTCATCCCATTTACCATTTTGATTGATATCATGACATTCAAGGTAATCCACACATTCCTGATTGTGGCAAACCTGTTCAGTCTTTTCACATTCATCAACATCTGTAAACTCTTCACCCTCATTCCAAAATCCGTTTCCAATATCAAACAATTCCTCACCTTCATCCCAGAGACCATTTTCATTTACATCTATAAACTCTTCTGCCATATCATAAATACCGTTGCCATTCATATCAGTAAAGACTTCACTGTCATCCCAGGTTCCGTTTCCGTTCATGTCCATAATGGGTTCATTTGATTCCCAGCTTCCATTCCCGTTATCATCACGGAATGGTTCTGCATCATCCCAGACCCCATTGCCGTTTCCATCTTCAAAAGGTTCTGCTCCATCCCATTTCCCATTCCCTGTATCAATAAATTCTTCATCCTCATCATATACACCATTGGCACAAGACTCTTCTTCCCAGCATCCCACGCCTTCTGCATTCATAGCGTCAATCCCGGGATCATATATTTTGTTCTCACCATCCCAGATTCTGTTGGTGTTTACATCTGTATAGGGTTCAGCACCGTCAAATTTTCCGTTTCCTTTGTCTTCAAATTCGTCCCACTCATCATAGGCTCCATTACCGTCTAAATCAACATAGGGTTCACCTTCGTCAAATATGCCATTGCCTGCATCTACAAAAGGTTCGCCGGGATCGTACTTCCCATTTTCATTAATATCGGTAAAAACCTCTGCAGGATCCCAAGTGCCGTTTTCATTTATGTCGTTGAAAGGTTCGGTACCATCAATAAATCCTTCAGCATTGGGAAGGGCAGATTGTGAAGCTGTACCGGATGTTGCTCCTCGTAATTTCAGTCGGAAGTCATAGAGTTTGAGTTCTAAGGTGTCAAAGACTCCCAGAAAGTGAAGAAAGAAAACCAGGACAAGTGACCCTACACCAATTATAAAGGTAGGGAGTAAATCTTTTAGAAATTTTACTATTTTATTGTCGCCTGATTTTTCTGTTTCTGCATTTGCATTGTCAGCAGAATTTGCTTCTGGTTCAATAGACTGATTAATCGTATCATTTGGCTCGGCCATAGTTTTCCTTTATTTTAAATCGTAGGATACATTCATGGTTAAAAAGTAATCATTTACAGATTTTGTTTCTGCCCCTAAATATTTAATTCGATATTCTATCTGACTATTTAAGGTAAGTATGTCTAAAAAATGTATTGAGAATCCCCACTTTAAATTATACTGAGTAAAATAAGTAGAATTTCTTCCGGTAAAATACCCCACCCCATAAGATACTCTGTCAAAAATCCCCTGGCTAAACTGTTGGAGGTTGATTGTCCAGGACTGATGATCCTGTTTCATATAGTGTTGACTACCCTTTTGTCCAAAATTATATGTGCTTAAGGATAAATAAATACTTGATTCCCAATACTTATTATAAACTGTTTTTAGGGATATTCCATAGGATTCACTTTCTGCATTTTTTATAAAATATTCAGGTGACTGAATGAGTTCATTTCCAATATTATCCGTTTGTTTATAGTTTAGTATATTTACACTCAGTACCTGATCTCCTCCTAAATGAAAATGGTTCGTCATGGAAATATTAAATTGGTTGGTGAGCAGATTAACCCTTTGGTCCACTGTATCAATGCCGATTGTATCCAGTACAGTAATTCCGTCCATAATGGTAAGGGAATCAGATATAAAATTCAGAGTCTTCAAATCATTTGATCTGGTTGAATTACGGAAGGAAATATTGAAAGAAGGAAGTCCGCTCCCGGGGAAAAGAGCAATATTAAACAGGGAGGTATTTGTATTAACCGGTTTAGAAATCTGGGCGTAGATACCTTCCGTTATTTTACTATTTTTATAGAATAATAATAATTTATTTTGAAAGAGGTTTATCCTGTCTGAAAAAAAACTTTCCGAGTAATTCGTTTTTAACCCCGGGTTTAACAATGAGAAATAATCTGCCCCTACCTGCTTATTCCCAATTTCAATACGATTATTTAGATAGCGTAGTTGAAGGGAGGAATGTCTGATTACAGAGGTACTATTTAATAAATTCGAAATGCCTGGCCCTGAAGACAGTAAATAGGGAATCATGGGCATCATTTCACTCCCAAAATAAAAGTTCGATTCATATTGCGACAGGGTAACGGTAGAATCCAGAGTAACATGTTCCAGGTATTTCCCGTCAATAGTGGAGTCAAAAGCCACCGTATCTAATTGAGTGGTAGAATTGATATTATTCCAGCGATTCTGATTTAACATGCTGAAAGAGAATCCTGTTGTATAAAGTATGCGGGACTCATCAAACCCCAGTTGAATATTACTCCCCCAGATAAAATTCCCTTTGGGTTTATCCCCTACAAAATTCGAGGCGAGTACCACTAACGAATCTCCATCAGGAAATATACCATTAAATTCACTGAGTAAATCTGAGTAGGTGGTATAAAGGCCCTGAAAATCCTCACTGAAAATATTATCACTACCTGACACCATCCTTTCCTGTAATGGGGATGCAAAATATACCCGGGCATTATTGACAGATGCAGATACCGTTGGAGTGTTATCCTGCACCTTTAGAAAGTTAATATCCCATTTTATTTTTTTCCCTAAACTGAGTATCAGATTCCCTCCCCATACATCCCTTTTAAAAGTATAATTGTTCCTGCTCAGGTAAAAAGTCCAGTTTGCTGTGGTTGAATCTACATGTGAGATCACCATGGCATTTTTTTCAGGATCACCCTGGACAGCCCTTGCAGATTCACCACTGATAAGTTGACCATAAACTGGTCCACGAGAAAAAATAAAATGCAGCCCCCGGACAGGATGCCCTCTGAGAGAGTATTCATCGAAAAAGGGATGGGAGTCTCCAAAATTTACTTCTAAAAATTCAGATGCAAACTTAATTTTATAGCGATCAAAGGGTTGGTAAAATTTATTTTCAAGAGATGATTTATCGTATTGAGCATCAATTTTCAGCCATTCAAGATCAATGAAATAGTATAAACTTGCCGTTCCTACATTTTGAGTATTACTATTTGCTGAACCACTTTGAAAGCCGGCACGAAAACTGCGGGATTGATTTTTTACAAGTCCCATGCCCGCGCCCTCGCTTGGTGTCACATTAAATTTCCATTGAATATTATCAAATTTTTGACCATATATGTTCGTTAAATGAACCTTAACCTGATGGGTGCCAGGTGTAATATTTTCATATTGTAAACTCAAATAGGTGGAATCAATATGAGCAAAGGATGTCATATCATTATCATCTAAATAAATTTGAATCTTAGAAGGATCAATTTCTTCAAGGGTAAAATAAGACAGTGCAATAAAGACATCTTTTCTGGCAATACTTGCACCGGGAGCCGGACTTAATATAATGGCTTCCGGAGGAAGGGCAACAATATCAAAGTCTTCCTTTGTATTAGTTTCTGGTTCCGTCTGATCCTGAGAAATTATGGCAATCCTGAGAGGGTTGAATTTTGCATTAATTTGGGGAAAAGTGCTCCTGTTAAAATCTGCAAGTTCTAACATGAGATAATATTCCAGATACTCCCGCTTCATAAAATTACCGGGGATGATGCCAGCATAGCGGTAACTTCCCTTATAAATCAGCGGAAGTTCCTGAAATTCAGTGTTTCCGGCAGACCTGATCAATAAGGTAAACCGATGGACTTCACCATGCTCTTTATTTATGAATGCATCAATTATAAAAGGTTGTCCAAAGGCTGCTGAGTCAACCCTTTCATGAATTATTTTATTGGCAAAAATTCCTGAAAAAAGGGATAATGCAATTATAAAGGATTTCAAAAAAATCTTATTCCCGGGTATAAGTTAGAATTAATTCCCGCTCTTCATTGGCTGCATTTTTTAGTTTTATTCTCAGGATATTTTCCAACGGGGTGGAAACTGAATCTGAGTCTGCCATCTCCAATGTCTGTTCAATTTTTGTAAGTGACTCTTCAGCATCCAGTAAGAGTAATTCGAAATGTTTCTGCTCTGATACACTCGTCTCTTTCAGGTAAGGGTCTTTCCCCTGGATTGAAAATAAAGTTGAGTCCGAAGGTATTTCCAGATAAAATTCAACGGATGGATTGTACACTGTAGCTGAATTATTAATTTTATAAAATTTATCTTCAATCCCTTCCATTGTCAATGCCCAAAAGGCACATTCCTCACAAGTCAGTTCAGAATTTTTTGTAAGGAGTTTAAATTCCCCGTTTAATTGAGGATTTATCTGAGTTTGAATGCTTCCATAATTCAGAGTTATTTCTTTCTGAATTTTTCGGTCTGCAATACTCCCCGTTATTTGCAGGGATGTTTCAGGGTACACATTTAAACTGCTGCCATCATCCAAGAAAATACATTTTAAAAATGACTTTGAGGAAACTAATATTTCATCTTCTAAGTAAATGGGGGAATTTACCTTTAATTTGTTTTTTGTCCCGGTTAATAGGGTTTTTCCGCGTACTTTTGTCACAATGGCGATGGGTTCTGAGGCCAGATTTAATGTAAAAAGTAATAAGAAAAAGGTATATCTCATTTCTTAATTTCCAGATCAGTGATTGTAATTTTATTCTGCCTTAACTCAGACAACAGTGTATATAAACTTTCGATATGCATCTCGTCCTCATTAACCCAAATGGATACTCCCTGGGTTGTATATCGCTCTAAATCACCTCCGGTACTAAACCACATGGTAAATTGTTCTTCGCCAATTAATTCCTCAATGACGGAAAGATAAGGATCGCTATAGTCCACTTGTAATTTATCTGCTGCCCTGACCTCAAAAACAAAGGGAATGCTGTAATGATATTTCTCTCCTACTGTTGATACCATTGACCGCCGGATCTGCCACACATAATACTTACCCACCTCTAAATTCTCATGGCCCATTACAGGGTATTGATAGGATAATACATTTTTCCCGATAGGTAAATACTCGTCAGATTGCAGGAAGGGAACCAGGGATTCTCCTGCCAGTGCATCCTCCAACGAGTGATGTTTTTGCGAGTCATAATTACAGATACGGATGCTGTATTCACAAGAGGGACAATAATCTGCAAACCAGGTAAATAGGGGGACTGGATTAAATGTAAATGCGGTGGATATCTCCCTATAGTCACCTCCAGGATATAAAAGGTCAAGGTTTTGCGGGATGGATACTTCAATAGTTTTATTTACTGAATATAGGGTAGTGGAAGCTGCTTTCAGCTTAAGCGAGAAACGGTAAAGACCATTTGGCATATTACCGGATTGACTTAGATATTGTGCTAAAATTTGCCCCTTTTTATTGGTTTCCATATCAGGTCCTTTTCCACCGGTAAAAAGTAAATTATTGATATGCGAGGGAAAAATATCGGTGTTTAACTGCAAACTTCCCGAATAATAGGTTTCAAAAGTAGTTATTCCTATAGAAGGTGCTGTTATACTATAGGAAAATTCAATATGCGTGGGAGTTTCTGTGCAATTGGTATTCAGGGCGTAGGAAAAAATTAACGGGTGAGTTGCTGAAATTCCGGAGTCATCAATAAAATTTGTATAGATATATAAAAGGTCATCATTAAAATATTGTTCTTCTAAGCAGCAACTGCATTCATTAGAGGTTGCTGTTGAAAATAAAGTTATGATTAATACTATTGTAATTGGAATTCTATTCATTCGGCTGAATTTGGCTGACGGATAGCCTAATAAAAATTAGGTATTATATTTCTGGAGGACAAAGGGATAAAATGTGTAATGCACATCCTACCAGGCTTCACCCTGTTAAATGGATAAAACTTTAAAGGTTAATCAAATAGGATGACATCTATTCCCTTTTAATACATTAAATGAGGTCATCCTTTTGGACATCTTATTAGTTTATGAAAACGAAAAGCCCCCGATTTTCATCGGGGGCTTTTAAAATACCGGCAACGTCCTACTCTTCCACACTGGTCTCCCGTGCAGTACCATCGGCGCTATAGAGCTTAACTGCCGAGTTCGGAATGGGATCGGGTGTTTCCTCTATGCTATTGTCACCGGAAAATATTGGTGAGCTTATATCCAAACTGATAAAGTCTATCGGAAATTTAAAAATTGACCAAGTCTCACGACTAATTAGTATCACTCGACTGAATATGTTACCATACTTACATCTGTGACCTATCAAACCAGTATTCTACTGGAAGTCTTTAGTTCCGCCGAAACGGAAGGGGAAATCTTATCTTGGGATGGGTTTCGCGCTTATATGCTTTCAGCGCTTATCCCTGCCGAACGTAGCTACCCTGCAGTGCCGCTGATGCGACAACAGGTACACTAGAGGTTCGTCCACTTCGGTCCTCTCGTACTAGAAGCAGATTCCCTCAAATTTCCTACGACCATAGAGGATAGGGACCGAACTGTCTCACGACGTTCTAAACCCAGCTCGCGTGCCACTTTAATGGGCGAACAGCCCAACCCTTGGGACCTTCTCCAGCCCCAGGATGCGACGAGCCGACATCGAGGTGCCAAACCTCCCCGTCGATATGAGCTCTTGGGGGAGATAAGCCTGTTATCCCCGGAGTACCTTTTATCCGATTAGCGACGGCCCTTCCACACGGGACCGCCGGATCACTAACCCCTGCTTTCGCATCTGCTTGACCTGTCGGTCTCGCAGTTAAGCCACCTTATGCGTTTACACTCTGCGCACGATTACCGACCGTGCTGAGGTGACCTTTGGGCTCCTCCGTTACATTTTAGGAGGAGACCGCCCCAGTCAAACTACCCACCAGACACTGTCCTGAATCCGGATAACGGATCACAGTTAGACTTCTAACAATGCAAGGGTGGTATTTCAAGGTTGACTCCATCCCGACTGGCGTCGGGACTTCAAAGTCTCCCACCTATCCTACACATACAGAATCAAAAGCCAATATCAAGCTGTAGTAAAGGTTCACGGGGTCTTTCCGTCCTTCCATGGTTAGCCGGTATCTTCACCGACATTACAATTTCGCTGAGTTTCTGGTCGAGACAGTGGGGAAGTCGTTACACCATTCGTGCAGGTCGGAACTTACCCGACAAGGAATTTCGCTACCTTAGGACCGTTATAGTTACGGCCGCCGTTTACTGGGGCTTCAACACCGAGCTTCTTAAGACCGAAGTCAAAATAACAAGATATCTTAACCTTCCAGCACCGGGCAGGTGTCAGTCCATATATTTCCACTTTCGTGTTAGCATAGACCTATGTTTTTAGTAAACAGTCGCTACCCCCATTTCACTGCGACCCCGACGAAATGTCGGGGCACCCCTTCTCCCGAAGTTACGGGGCTATTTTGCCGAGTTCCTTGACCAGAATTCTCTCAAGCACCTTAGGATTCTCTCCTCGCCTACCTGTGTCGGTTTACGGTACGGTCTCCTTAGCATACACCAAGTCTTTTCTTGCCACCTCTTACTCCTGAATATCAAATCAATAAGATAGACAGGTCTGGGAGATGGAACTCTTGGTTTAAGGTTCGGAGGTTCAGGAATATTCAAATTAACCTGATTCCCATCGACTACGCCTTTCGGCCTCGCCTTAGGGGCCGACTAACCCTGATCCGATTTACGTTGATCAGGAAACCTTAGGCTTTCGGTGAACACGAATTTAACGTGTTTTCTCGCGTACTCATGCCAGCATCCTCATTTCCATTTCCTCCAGTTGCCCTCACGGGTCAGCCTTCGACGGTTGATGGAACGCTCTCCTACCACTCCTGTAAACAGGAATCCTAAGCTTCGGCATTTTACTTTAGTCCCGGATATTATCGGCGCAGATTACCTTGACTAGTGAGCTATTACGCTTTCTTTAAAGGAATGGCTGCTTCTAAGCCAACCTCCTAGCTGTCTGTGCTAATCGACATCCTTTATCACTTAGTAAAAATTTAGGGGCCTTAGCTGTAGGTCTGGGTTGTTTCCCTCTCGGCAATGAATCTTATCACCCACTGCCTCACTGCTGTGGAACATATCTATGGCATTCGGAGTTTGATTGGGTTTGGTAGGCGGGTATGCCCCCTAGTCCATTCAGTGCTCTACCTCCATGATACTTTAACACAACGCTGCACCTAGATGCATTTCGGAGAGAACGAGATATCACCAAGTTTGATTGGCCTTTCACCCCTTACCACAGCTCATCCGCCCGGTTTTCAACCCAGGTCGGTTCGGTCCTCCACAACATTTTACTGTTGCTTCAACCTGGCCATGGTAAGATCACTTGGTTTCGCGTCTACCGCATCTAACTATTCGCCCTATTCAGACTTGGTTTCCCTGCGGCTCCGTCCCTATAGACTTAACCTCGCTAGATACGAGTAACTTGCTGGCTCATTATGCAAAAGGCACGCCGTCGTCCTTGCGGACTTCGACAGCTTGTAGACATTCGGTTTCAGGTTCTATTTCACTCCCCTCACGGGGTACTTTTCACCTTTCCCTCACGGTACTAATACACTATCGGTCATATGAGAGTATTTAGCCTTACCAGGTGGTCCTGGCAGATTCAAACGGAATTTCTCGTGTTCCGCCCTACTTGGGAAAATAATCCAACGAGACTATTATTTTTCGAATACGGGGCTATCACCCTCTGTGGCTGAACCTTTCCTGATTCGATTCTTCTAAATAATAGTTTTTTGACTCGCCGATGGTTCTGTTACACCTTCCGACTACTTCCCGCAACCCCGACACTGCTAAGATAACAGTCATGACACAATATCGGTTTAGGCTCTTCCCTGTTCGCTCGCCGCTACTGAGGGAATCACTGTTGTTTTCTCTTCCTACAGGTACTGAGATGTTTCACTTCCCTGCGTTGACTCTTACCACCCTATATATTCAGGTGGCAGTTTTCCGGCATTACCCGGAAAGGGTTCTCCCATTCGGAAATCTCCGGATTAAAGGTTGTTTGCACCTACCCGAAGCTTATCGCAGCTTACCACGTCCTTCATCGTCTTCATATGCCAAGGCATCCACCAAATGCCCTTAATAACTTAGTCAAAACCTTTTACATTTCCAGATAGACATTTACAGTTATTTGGATATAAACTCACAATTTCAAAAAGCAGTTCAATTATCTGAACTCATTCTCGCCCTTGATTATTGACGGGCTTCTTAGTTAAGCCTATTTGGCTTAAAAATCTGTGGAGCTGATTCCGACGACACTGTCGGAACGACCCTCCAAATTCTTGTGGAGCTGATTCCGACGATACTGTCGGAACGACCCTCCAAATTCTTGTGGAGCTGACAGGGATCGAACCTGCGACCCTCGCGTTGCAAACGCGATGCTCTCCCAGCTGAGCTACAGCCCCGAAACAGGCAATAGCCCCCTGCACACGACTGTAAAGTGGGTCTGGGTAGACTCGAACTACCGACCCCCGCCTTATCAGAGCGGTGCTCTAACCGACTGAGCTACAAACCCCAAAAATAAAATGAAAGTGTGCGTGAGCGTCGAAACAAAGAGGTTCGACCGTAATCCGACAAAATAGCGTCGGATTTACTCCCTAGAAAGGAGGTAATCCAGCCGCACCTTCCGGTACGGCTACCTTGTTACGACTTCGCCCCAGTTACCAA
>CAZKEL010000036.1:0-25119 GCA_964551815.1 uncultured bacterium | reverse complement strand
ATATTTTGACTTTAATTTATCACAAGGTGGGGATAAGGTCTGTAAATTTGACGGTGGACATAAGAATTTAATTTTGTTCATATTTACCATTCTTTTAAAATTAATATTCCATTATACCAAGTAAATATCAATAATTGGTTTCTATTAGAATCGAATGATAAATCATAAATTGTTTCAGATTCATAAATAGGTGAAATAATTTCCTCCCAAGAATTACCTCCATCAAAGGATTGGTATAAATAAGAGCCTCCAGAACTAAATATATGATTGGGATCATTTTTATTTATTTCAATACAATAAGCCGAATTCTCAATCGGATGAGCGAATATTGGGGTAGGATCATTACCATTTACCCAATCGTCACCTCCTTGTGATGTTTTATAAATAACACCTTCACTATCTACCAAGTAAATAATTTCCGGGTTGAAGGGATCTAAAACTAAGTCAGTAAAAAATATATTAAAAAAATTATATAGTGGAATATCAATCCAAGAGTTCCCGCTATCGATTGATTTAATGATAAAGTTTTCAAAATAAAATGAAATACCTCCAGCCCAGAGGATATCTTCATTAGAAATTGATTTTGTAAAAAAGGAAAATTCAAAAACACCCGTATTTAAAAACTCATTATAATCTAATGATTCAAATTCCCAATAATCACCAAAGTTTTCAGAAGAAAAGTACCTCGATCCCCATCCCACCAATTGATTATTAACCAATTCAATTTGATAAAGATCACTATAGTAATTCATATTAGACCATTCCAACCCTTCTATAGAAGGATACCAATTATCACCTCCATCTGTGGTTTTAAAAACTCCTGGTATTTCAGGATCGTAATTTACACCTGTAACTACCCATGTATTAGGAACTGACTCACTTCGAATAAAATCATATATAACATAATCTTCAATTCCCGTTTCTTCGCTGGAGAGACCTAAATATTCCCATACAGAATTCAAAGAGTTGAGGTTTATTCTCCATAATCCATCATTATAAGTTCCTACATATAAAAATGGTGGGTATAATTTCATTATTGTTATCGGTAAATAATCTGTCGAGATAAAAGTCCACTCCTCATTCAAGGGAGATTCAAATAAAATAAAATTCATGGAAACTACTAAATCCAGAATATTTGTTTGGCTATCCAGATTTACATTACTCGCCCAAAGCTCATATTCTGAAGGTTCAGGAGGTACTTCTAACACAATATTAACGGTACGCACAATGTCTAAAATATCCACCGAGCCGTCCTGGTTTACATCGCCAAGAATATCTTGTGAGTAGATAAAGGAAAACAGGAAAAAGGAAACAGGAAAAAGGCTTGCCCATCGTAGCTTGCGTAGATGGGAGAAGGGAAACAGGAAAAAGGAGAAAGGATACAGGAGGAGGCCTGCCTGCCGTCCTGCCCGCTCGCAAGGCGCAGGCGGGAGCCACGGTGCAGGCGGGGAGAAAGGGTAATTGATTTCAAAGAATTTTGAAAATGATAAAACCTATTCATCCATGTTTGAAAAAACTGCATTTTTTAAGAGAGACCCCTCCGAATTTAAATTGAGCAGAATTTAGGGGGTTTTATACAGAAGGAACAACTATTTTAATATGTGTAGATTTGTCATTTGTCAATTGTCAATTGCTTGCCCATCGTAGCCTTGGCGTAGATGGGTCATTTGCTTGCCCATCGTCCAACTACACTAAAGTTACGATGGATTAATAGCCTTGGCATAGATGGGAGAAAGGAAACAGGAAAAAGGAGAAGGGTGAGTCGTCCTGAAAAAGGTTGACAAGTATTTAATGTCGAATTACTATTGACGAATTTCAAAGTTTAATTTCCTCTGTCACTCTGAGGAATGAAGAATCTCAATCCATTATTAATCTATTTCCTATGTATTGATTTTACACCATTGACTATTGACCATTGACCAATTTTCCCCCTTTATTATCATTAAGAACCCTGAAGGAGTTCAATAGTAATAGCTGAAAAATGTAATTGATTCTCAACCCTGAAGGGGTTGAACGATAATAGTTGAATAATGAATAATGAATGTTGAATATCGAATGATGAATTACGGGTAACGGGCGTAGGGGAATAGAAAAAATAAATAAATTTAGCAAACAGCTATTGGCTAATAGCTAATTGTCATTTTTCATTGCAAATGCTCTTGCCAACTCATACCCTACTACTCCCGTCGCCACAGATACATTTAAACTTTGCTTAATACCCCGCATAGGTAATTCTGCATGTAGTTCTGCCAGCTTCGATAATTCCTCAGATACACCTGTCACTTCATTTCCAACTATGAAACAAACGGGGAAGGGAATTTCTAACTCATAAAGTGGGACAGAGTCATGAGTCTGTTCAATTAATATGAGGCTGATTCCGCCAGCTTTTATTTTTTCAGCGACTTCTATTGGGTCCTTATTATATTCCCATGGTACTGCGTCTTCGGAGCCAAGGGCAGTCTTATGTAAATCTTCCCGGGGAGGATAAGCAGTGTAGCCTGTCAAGTAAATTTTCTCAGCACCAAAGCCATCTGCAGAGCGGAAAATTGAACCTACATTATGCACGGAGCGTACATTTTCTACAAAAATGGAAATAGGCAGACGGGGAATAAATTCAATTTCTTTCAAGGTAGGACGAGTTGCCTTTAACTCATCATTATTACGCTTTATCTCAACCATTTTATTGCTTTGCAGGGATAAACAGGGTTTTGTCGAACTCAGGATTTATTCTAATTTGAGAAATTTCAAGCTGAATTTCAGTATTTGATTTGAGATTGTTTACCAGTATGCGGGAAGGAAATTGAATTTTGTCAATTTTTATTAAATCCCTACAGTCAATAGTCCGATACAATCGTCCTGTTTTGGAATAAAACTCTGCTTTATGTATGAAAAAATCTTCAATATCAATCCATAGCCTGGTTGATCCTTTACCATCAGCATGTTCCGATTCTATGAGATAAACCAAAGTACCATTAACAGATTCTTCTCCAATGACAACATGTATAGACTTTTGAATAAACGCAGGGGTTATTTCCAGCTCCTCAAACGAAAAGGATTTCTTGCCGGCTTTCTTATGAGATACATCCTTCAATTTACCGGTAATGGGCAGGGTCATCCAGCGCTTGGTATCCTTACCATTTTTAAAAAGCTGCTCCCAGTAGGAGGTTGGCTTTTTCTTTTTGGAATTTAGAGGAATTATGCGGGTTTCACGAAGTATATCCCCGTTTAAAGGCCAATGTACCAGTACTTTAAATTCAGTGCGTTTTTTCTTTTTTCCCCTGGATTCCATAATTACGGAAAATTCATGGCTTATATCGTCCATACGGCTTGCAGCCTTTTGTAGAATTTCTATTGAAGTAAGTGCACCTGATTGAGAAAAAGTAAAACTGAGAAAGCAGCAGATTAAGAAAAATTTCATGGGGGCAATTTTACAGGAGTTGAATATTAGTAAAAAAGTGAATACCAGCCTTGGGAAATCTGTTTAAATTCACCCTGCTGGAATGATGCAAAACAAGCCTACAAAATGAATCCGATGATATTAAATGTTGACTGAACCAGTGGTAATCCTGGCAAATGGAAACTTTCCTACCCACCCTGTTCCATTACAAACACTGCAGGGAGCAAAGACAATCATCTGCTGCGACGGTGCTGCAGAATCCTTAATAAACTCCGGCAGAACCCCAGATATCATCATCGGTGATTTAGATTCCCTTTCAGAGCAGCTTAAGAAGCAATTCAGCGGTATCATCCTTTCAAAACCAGACCAAAATCAAAACGATTTGAGAAAAGCCATCAACTGGGCTTCGGAGGCAGACTGCCAATCCATTACCATTTTAGGAGCTGGAGGAAAGCGGGAAGACCATCTCTTGGCGAATGTATTTACAGTCTTAGAATTTGCTCCCAATTTAGAGCTTATTCTTATTACTGATTTTGGAGTCTTTAGACGAATCTCAGACAGGGTAGAAGTCCCCTCCTTTCCCGGCCAGCAGGTTTCCCTATTTTGTAAAGATCCTGACATATCTATTTCTACAACTAACTTAAAGTATAGCTTGAATAATAACAGTCTATCCAACTTATATTGCGGTTCTTTAAATGAATCTACTTCTCACAGTATCACTATTGAACTCTCTCATGGTAGTGTGCTATTGTTTCAATGTCATTCATGAATGCTGAAGGCTATATTGAATTAAAATCACCGGCTACAGGCGTAGTTTTTGGGAAAGCAGTTTACCACTGTTATGAAGAGGCAGTCTATAAATTGGAAGTGAGCAGAAAAGTGCAGCAGGATTGGAAAAATTCTTCTATTTCTGAACGCATTTCTTTGATAACATCCGCCATAGAATACTTCAGTGAGAACAGCGAAGCTATCGCACGAGATATCACCAGTCAAATGGGAAAACCTATTCAACAATCCCGGAATGAAATAAAAGGATTGGCGCACCGTGCAGAAGTATGCTGCCAATTGGCTGAGAATGCTCTGAGAGTTATTGAAATATCCTCAACAAACAATTGCAAGCAATGGATTAAGCAAGAACCACTGGGAGTCGTATTGGATATTGCGGCATGGAACTATCCCCTCCTCATTGCAGTGAATGTGGTGGTTCCTGCTCTCCTTGCAGGAAACGCTGTTGCCATAAAACACAGCTCCCTAACGCCACTTTGTGCTGCTGCTTTTGAAGATGCCTTTATCCATGCTGGGGCTCCTAAAGGATTAGTAACCGCTTTAGTTCTCAACCATGAAACCACAGAAAACCTCATAAACTCCCCTCATATTGACCATGTTGCATTTACAGGGTCCGTTGAGGGTGGTAGAAAAATTCAATCATCCATTCAAAATCACTTTATTAGTTCGGGATTTGAATTGGGAGGCAAAGACCCTGCCTATATCAGAGAAGATGTAGATTTGGCAGCGGTCATCCCAAATGTGATGGATGGTGTCTTCTACAATGCGGGGCAGTCCTGCTGCGCAGTTGAGCGAATTTATGTGCATCACTCTCTCTATTCTGAGTTTTGCCAGGCTGCAGTAGATTTTATGAATAATCTCAATGTAGGCAACCCAATGGAGGAAGGAACTGAACTGGGGCCAATGGCACAATTGAATGGTGTTAAAACTGTAATGAGGCAGTTACAGGATGCTAACTCTCTGGGAGCAGAAATCCATTCATTTAGTGGTCGCATCCCCAATGGAGAACATTTTATCAAGCCTGCCATTGCCACCGGGGCAAACCATGATATGCATTTGATGACAGAAGAGACTTTTGGTCCTATTGTGGGTATCATGTCTGTTAATTCCGATGAGGAAGCTGTCTCGCTGATGAATGATAGTCCCTATGGACTAACCGCTTCCGTCTGGACTCAGGATTTAGAAAAGACAATCGGCATTGGCAGCCAAATTGAGACAGGGACTTTTTATATGAACCGCTGTGATATATTAGACCCTGCCCTGCCCTGGGTAGGGGTGAAAGACAGCGGTAATGGCTGCACCCTCTCCACTTTGGGCATTCAGGCTTTTACACGACCAAAATCCTTTTATTTGAAGTTTGAGGATCCTGGAAACAAGAGACAGGAGTAAGTAAAAGGGAAAAAGGAGAAGGGAAAAAGGGCTTGTACCTCGTAATGAGCAAAGCGAATATAGAGGTGAGAATGGAGTAGGCTTGCCCATCGTCCAACTACACTAAAGTTACGATGGATTAAAAGCCTTGGCGTAGATGGGAGAAAGGAAACAGCTACAGGACCGCCTACTGGCGATGAGAACGGAGAATATATGTACTCAATTAAAGAAAAATTAAAAAAAGACGGAATCAATAAAATCAAGGTAGGCATTTTTGATGTAGATGGTGTTTTCCGTGGGAAATACATAAACATGGAGAAGTTTACTTCTGCCCTGGAAAAAGGGTTTGGTTTCTGCGATGTAGTCTTTGGCTGGGATATAGTAGATGAACTTTACGATAAACCAACGGTGACAGGCTGGCATACCGGCTACCCTGATGCACCAGCACACATAGATGTTAATTCCTACCGTAGAATTCCTTTTGAACCAGAAACAGCCCTGTTTATTGCTGACTTCCACTACCCCGATCATTCCCCCTACCCTGCTTGCCCAAGGCAACTTTGTAAATCAATTTTACAGAAGGCAGATGACATGGGGTACTCTGTGAAATCTGCTTTTGAATATGAATTCTTCATGTTTAAAGAATCCCCCCATTCTATTCGGGAGAAAAAGTATGAGAATCTCATCCCCTTCACTCCGGGAATGTTTGGCTACTCCATGATCCGAAATTCTGTTCACAGTGATTTGTATCATGAATTTATTGATACCTGCAAAGAAATGAACTTTGAATTAGAAGGAATCCATACGGAGACTGGCCCTGGTGTAATAGAAGCCTGTGTATCGGTAGATGAAGGGTTGGCAGCAGCAGATAAAGCTGCTCTGTTCAAGACATTTGCCAAAATTATTGCACAGCGGCATGAACTCATGGCAACCTTTATGGCGAAATGGTCTCCTGATTTTCCTGGACAAAGCGGTCATTTGCATCAATCATTATGGTATAAAAATGGCAGCAGTGCTTTTTATGATGAGAATGCAAAACATAAAATGAGCAAAACTTTCCGGCATTATTTGGCAGGACAAATTAAATTATTGCCTGAGGTGCTCCCCATGATCGCTCCAACCATTAACTCTTATTCTCGTATGGTAAAAGGATACTGGGCTCCAACCCATGCTAACTGGGGAGTGGATAACCGCACCTGTGCTATAAGAGTGGTTCCCGGCAGTGAAAAAAACCACCGATTAGAATACCGCATTGCAGCTGCAGACTGCAATCCCTATCTGGCATTGGCGGCTTCTATCGCCTGCGGACTTTACGGCATCGAGCATCAAATTAATCTTATTAGTCCAATTAAAGGAAACGCCTATGATTTAGACACCTCACCGGAAAATAAACTCCTCCCTGATACACTGGAGAATTCCACTACAGCATTTTTAAAAAGTAAAATTATGAGAGAATTATTTGGAGAATCCTGGGTAGATCATTTTTCCCTAACCAGAAAATGGGAAGCACAATGTTATGAAAAACAGAAAAAAAGTGATCCTGACTGGCATTGGATGCTGGACAGGTACTTTGAAATAATATAAATTTTCACTATGCTTCAATATAATTTTCCAACCACAATTTTTTTTGGAGAGAATTCTTTAAGTAATCTTCCCAATGTTTTGCTGAATAAAAAGCTACAAAAGCTCCTCATCGTTACAGATCCGGGGGTTGTTAAAGCAGGAGTTGCTGACATGGCAATCAATGCTCTTTCCTCAAAAAATGCTGCCATGGATATTTTTCAGGAAGTCCACTCAAACCCCATTGAGGAAGATGTTATACATGGTGTAAAGGCCTTTAAAAAGGGGAACTATGACGGCATCATCGCTCTGGGCGGGGGAAGTGCTATGGATGTTGCAAAAACAATCCGTTTTATGGCTGTCCATGATCCTCCTCTTGCACAATATGATGATGCCTTAGGTGGAGAAAAAATAATAATAAACCCTCTGCCTCCTCTCTTTGCCATTCCTACTACAGCAGGGACCGGCAGCGAAGTTGGAAGATCATCTGTCATCACTTTGAAGAAATCCGGTAAAAAAACTATTTTCTTTCATCCTGAGCTTCTTCCGGATATTGCCATTCTGGACCCACTGCTTACTACGGGACTTCCTGCCCATATCACTGCTGCAACTGGTATGGATGCATTCACTCACTGCCTAGAAGCCTATTTGGTAGACAGTTTTCACCCGATGGCAGATGCCATTGCAGTAAGTGGCATGAAACTCATATTTGAAAATTTACCTCTGGTCATTCAAGAACCGGAAAATTTAGATGCCAGAGGCAATATGCTGCTTGCCGCTACCATGGGAGCCACAGCCTTTCAAAAGGGGCTGGGTATGATTCATTCTATGGCACATCCATTATCAGCAAAACATGGCCTGCACCATGGCTTAGCAAATGCACTGCTAATTCCGGCAAGCCTTGAATTTACTATTCAAAAATCCGTTGATAATAAAATTAATACACTCAATGATAAATTAAAAAATATTACGAAGATTATATCATGTTATACTTTAAGTGATATCGATAATCTTCCATATTTATTAAGAGGTTTTATAAACAGCACTGGAATTAGTCTCGGTTTGGAGAATGAAAATATTTCAGAAGATGACACACCCGAATTGGCTCAACTTTCCATTGAAGACAGCTGCCATGCTACCCATCCCTTTCCAGTTACCAAAGATGATTTTCATCATACACTAGTAAACGCATTATAAGGATTTTAAAATGATTTTAGAATATCTTACCCTCTATTTACCGGACCAACCAATCTTTCAGACGCTGACCATTCTCTCTATCCTGGTTGTACTAAGTATTGTATCCTATTGGGTTACGGAAAGTGTCATCATCAGACTGCTCACAGGAATGGTTAAAAAAACCCGTACAGAATTAGACGATATCCTCACAAATAGAAATATTTTTAACCGTTTGGCTTATATCGTTCCTGCCCTAATTTTTTATAATTTTGCCTATCTCATGCCTCAACTATCCAATTTGGTTCAAAGAGGAGCTTTAAGCCTGATGACCCTGGCAGGACTTTTGGTAGTAAACTCCTTTCTTGGCGCTATTGGGGATATATACCAGAAAACCAAATATTCAGAACGCCTGCATATAAAGAGTTATCTTCAAATTACCAAACTCATTGTAAATATTCTGGGAGTAGTAGTTGTTGTAGCTATTTTAATTGGGAAAAGTCCTGCCTGGCTGCTTAGTGGTATTGGAGCACTTACTGCTGTTCTCATGTTAATTTTTAAGGATACCATTCTATCCCTCGTTGCCAGTCTTCAAATCAGTTCAAATGACCTCTTTAAAATTGGAGATTGGCTGGAAGCTCCCCAGTTTGGCGCAGATGGAGATGTGGTGGATATCGCTCTCCATGCAGTTAAAATTCAAAACTGGGATAAAACCATTTCCGTTATCCCAACCCATAAACTCATTGACTCAGCGTTTAAAAACTGGCGGGGAATGTCAGAAAGCGGTGGCAGGAGAATAAAACGTTCTCTCTTTATTGATATGAACAGTATCCGCCTTTGTGATGATTCAATACTGGAAAAATTTAACCGTTTTCAACTGTTAAAAGACTATATGGAACGGAAAATTTTAGAGCTTTCAGAGTATAATCAAACGCATAATATTAACACTGAAGAGCTTATTAATGGCAGGCGACTCACTAATGTTGGCTGTTTTCGAGCCTATATTGAAGCCTATCTTCGCAGTAACAGTAAAATCCACAGAGATATGACCTTTCTCATTCGCCAACTTGAACCCACCTCAAAAGGACTTCCCCTGCAAATCTATGTATTTACAAATGACATTGATTGGATTCGCTATGAAGGCATACAGGCAGACATATTTGACCATTTGCTGGCGGTCATTCCTGAATTTGGTCTAAAAATCTTCCAAAGTCCAACAGGAAAAGATTTCGGGAAATTGAAAAAGGGTTAAATACCCACTACTGCATTCTGTCTTTTAAAATTAAATAAGTATGCCCCGGCTTCTGATTATGTTTTATACTCAGAAGTTGAGTTTCACTATTTCAGGACCATATACATTAGGCGTCCATCAGATGACATTCGTATTTCCTGCCTTTTGCGTTTTGTCCATTAATAAAGCATTAAGTAGATAATCACTCCGGTTATAGACACATATAACCAAATGGGGAAGGAAATTTTAGCAATTTTTCGATGCTTAGGAATCTGCATATTCCATCCTCTGTACAGCGTAATCAATGCCAATGGAACAACTCCCATAGCAAGGATGATGTGGGTAATTAATATAAAAAAGTACAGAATCGGGTACGCCCCCAGATATTCTTTAGGCCCTGCTTTGAACCAGTGATAAATTACATAAGTTACTAAAAACAAGGTTGAAGTCCCAAAGGCAGACAACATAGCAGTAGAATGGGCAGGAATATTTTTCTTTTTGATCATCCAGAAGGCATACAGCAGGAGGAGAGTACTGATACTATTGAGTACGGCATTTACCCGGGGCAGCCCTGAAACATCCAACATCCCCTCCATGCCTGCTGGTCGGGGTCCTAAAATGAGAAACCCTACTGCAAGTACAATAACTGTTGAAATGATATAAATAATTTTAATCCAAAATGAATCATTAGTTCTGGAATTTTCTGTCAATTTAGAATCCTTTCTATTAAAATGATGATGAGCAAAAGGGGAAGATAAATAATAGACACCAGCATAAGCTTACGGGCATTCTTTTTATTGGAATTAAAAATGACTTGGAGGGCATATAATAAAAAAATCATTCCCAATACAGCAGCCCCAATTGCGTAAAATAAACCGCCAACTTTGAGAATATACAGCCCAAGACTTGTAATTAAAAGAGCAATGGTAAAAAATAAAATGATGTAACTGGTTCTCTTAGATTCTGGATATATATTTGGCAGCATTTTAAAGCCGCCTTTTTCATAATCAGCTGCATAAATAATAGCTATTGCCAGAAAATGGGGCATTTGCCAGCAAAAGAGAATTCCAAATAGAATCCAGGCAGGGGCTGCTATTTCCCCTGTTGCAGCAGTCCATCCTCCCACAGGAGGCAAAGCACCAGGAACAGATCCAATAATCGTATTCCAGGTACTCAATCTTTTGCTTGGTGTATAAATGAGAATATACAAAAATATGGTAGCAGCAGAAATCATAGCAGTAATAGGGTTGGTAAACCAATATAAAACAGCTATACCTGCAAAGGAGAGAAGCATTCCAAACCCCAATGCCGGGAGCACAGCCACCTCTCCTGTCACAATAGGTCTGTTTTTTGTCCGTGCCATTTTAGCATCATGGCGATGTTCTAATACCTGATTCAACACTGCTGACCCTGCAGAAGCTGCCCAAGTACCCAAGAGCAAATAAATCAGTATAAACCAACTATTCCAATCTGTCATATGGCTGCCTTGACTTCGCAGTCCCAAATAATAACCCAAATAAGCAGTTACCAAGACCATGAGGGCAATCCGGGGTTTGGTTAATTCAATATATGAAGAATATTTCTGTTTCAACGTTTCTTAGCTGGAAAAACGGAAAATTAGCTGAATAAAATCCGGCGTAAATTAAAATAGGATTGAAATGTGGGAGGACAGATATTTACCGTAGTGCTTTTATATAAGCAATGACATGAGCAATATCCTGATCTTTTAAGATAGGTTTATAAGAGGGCATAATCGGCGTAAATCCTTCCGCTATAAATTTTAAGGGTTCATTTATTGATTCTTTAATGTATTCCTCATCAATGATGCGGATGCTTCCATCGGTATGACGGATTTCTTTTCCAAACTGCCCTTTAATGGTAGGGCCTAATTTTAATGACCCATCCGTAGAATGACAGGCATTACATGCCATCCGTATAAAAATATCATAACCTTTGGCTTCCGGGGAATTAGTCTTAAATTCTGTTTCATTCTCCTTAGTACCGCAACTGGTAATGAACATAAATAAAAGGAATACTCCGGAAAATGTTTTACAATGAAACATGGAGGGAAAAGTTGGTATGTGAAGGAAGAGTTTAGCTGTCCAGAATAATATTCATTAATTGTATTACATCCAACACATTGACAATGGCATCACCATTTAAATCTGCGGAGGTATCATACTCCATATTACCCAAAATAATATTCACCATGAGGATAATATCCTGAATATTAACCAAATCATCTCCATTGAGGTCGCCAATGAGTTCAGAAGTTTCAAAACATACCAAATCAAACATGAAACTACGGGTGAATTCTACGGTAATATCCATAGCCTCTGAGGAACCCATAAAAGGTGTATGATCCTCACCCACAAACGTGTGCAGGGAAGAAATATTTCCCAAATTGAGCATGGTCTCATTAATGACATAGCTCCCATATACCTGCATATTGAGTCCAAAGAGTGTAATAAGTCCGTCACCATAGGGGACAATTGTATCTTCATCACCGTGTACATTTACCACCGGAATATCATTTTCGATAATCCATTCAGGGGCTCCCACGGCACCGCAAAGATTTATAATTCCATGAAATTCACTGGAGTACCCTTCATTCCCGCTGTTTCCTTCCAGTCCTCCATTTTCATCCATAAAATCTGTTAAATGATCAGGCACTTCATTGGCTTCGTTTAAATAGGCAGCGTTCACTGCTGCAATCCCACCTGCAGAAACACCGCCTGCATAAATTCGGTTTGGATCAATATTATATTGGTTCCCGTTTTCAACCTCCATTCGAAAATAGCGTATGGATGATTTTAAATCGTGAATTGCCTTGGCTGCTGCCATATAGGCTGTTTCTGTATTCGCAGACCAAATTAAATTAGTAGTGAGTCGGTAATCAATTGCGGCAGCAACATACCCTGATTTAGCATACCGAGTACACAGTTCAACAATATCAGGAGAAGTCTTATCCCCTGCTACAAATGAGCCTCCAAACATGAAAATTACCAGAGGCCTATTCTGGTGGGAATCACCGGATGGTTCATAAACATCCATTTTTAAATCTACCCATTGTGCCTGTCCCCAAATATTAGGATTATAATTTCCTCCATAGGTAATATTCTGAGAAATGTCAACTTGCTGGAAAACTTCCTCAAAATACCTGGTTCCGTCACATTCTTCCTGTGAAAACAGAATAGATAAAAAACTGGCAAGGGTAATTTTTATGGCTCTTGGCATAAGATTAAAGTATGTTATAAAACAGGAAAAGTTACGCCATATCCCAGCAATCCTCCTTTCAGAAAATGTTACCAATTGTAATTCTTGGCAACCTTTCAATTATTACCTTAATTTTCCCGCCTTGATCAATGCAGGATAATGCTCGGATGGCGGAATTGGTAGACGCGCCAGGTTCAGGGTCTGGTGTCCGCAAGGATGTGCTGGTTCGACTCCAGTTCCGAGCACTTATTATTCGCTCCCATGAAAATTATATAAAAACCAGAAAATTTTAATTATTTTATAAGACATGCCTTCATTTGATATAGTAAGTAAATTCGACCTACAGGAAGTTGAAAACTCTGTTAACATGGTCAACAGGGATATTGCCAACCGTTATGATTTCAGGGGCAGTGGCAGTCAGGTTGTATTAAATAAAAAAGAAGACTTTATTACTTTGGAAACGGACTCAGAAATGAAAATTGATGCTCTGAAAGATATGCTGGAAAAAAGGGCGATTGGCAGGGGGATTTCTATCAAAACCTTTCAATTTGGGGAGATTGAAAAAGCCTCGGGAAAAACATTAAAGCAGTCAGTTCAACTGCACCAGGGGATATCAAAGGATAAGTCAAAAATGATTAATAAACTTATTAAAGAATCTAAATTGAAAGTACAGTCCCAAATTCAGGGAGATCAAATCAGAGTAACAGGGAAAAAGATTGATGACCTACAGGCTGTTATAAACCTATTAAATGAAAAGGTAGCGGATATCCCCTTACAGTTTATCAACATGAAGAAATAAAAATCCCCCGGTAATACCGGGGGATTTTTATTTTCAATTTAAACTCCCTTACTTTGTTAACACAACTTTTTGGGTAAGTGTTTTTTCTCCATTCACTAATAAATTCATAAAGTATATTCCACTGGAACGATCTTCAGCATTCCAACTGATTGTATGATATCCACTTGAAAGGTATTTTTGTGATATTTCCTCTATCATTCGACCTTTTAAATCATAGATTTGCAGAGTCACTATATTCTCAGACTCTAAACTAAATTGAACACTGGTAACAGGATTAAAAGGATTGGGATAAATTGAATAAATGTAAAATCCTGCAGGAGCAGGTTTCACTTCAGCCACATGATCCACTAAAAATAACTTATTATTTTCAAATGGAGGTATATTCCCCTTAATATCATATATCTCACCAGTAGATTTAATGAGTTTAAAAGTAGGTATATCTCCCGTGTTACAAAACTCAGTAGAATAGTTCATACCATCATTTCCCATTACGGGAATGTCAGTATAGGCTCCACTCCATACCCTTGAACCGACTTTTGTATTTCCTTTGTAGGCTTCAACTATATCACCTTCTTCAGCTATTTTTAAATTACCGAAGAAATAAAATGCCTGCTGCATAGACTGCACAAATTCTTGAGCCTGCTGCTGGTCTTTCTGAATCTTACGTGACAGTGACTGATTAAATTCTGCACATTCATACTCATAATCAACATAACTACATTCACTGTCAACCTGAAACCAATATCCGCTGCCGGGAATAAGAAATTCTAAACTTCCTATCCAGCCCATTCCATCCACATAAGAGGTAGCGACTCCCTGACCTAAAATCCCCTTAATACAGGGTTCTTGTACCAGTTCCTCTACTGCTCCTACCGTTGAACAATTATAGGAAATTAAATTTGATCCCGTATGAAGTTCCGTTGCTGTGTCATGGATTTTGTCTCCCTTTAACATGAGGAAATCATCATCTGTTGCCTGCACCCAATAACCAGCATGGGGAGATAAATATATGAGACTACCAAACCATCCGTAAAATTCATTTCCAAAACTGTCAGTATAGATATAGGATGCAGCCACTCCTTCACCTAAAATTCCAATAATGGAAAAATCGGATCCTGTTCCCTCTATGACATTCACCAGAGTATTATCTTCAGGAAGTATCGAAAAGCTTACCAGATTTTGTCCTTCATTTAATACGTAGGAAGCAATATACTCAGAGTCTTGGGATAAATTTCCATTTATATCTACAGAATTTACCCAGAATTCATTATAAGGGTATTGATCCGCAAGTATATTGATGGACGCATAATTTTCAGTGGTATAAGTGGGACTGCCCCACACATCGGTAACAGCGTGGTAGTTAAAATCATCCTCAATGTAGTAATCCCAGGAGAGTTCCAATAAATCATCAACTCTGCTGCCTGCCAGATTCTCCGGAGTAGTGGGAATAATATTATCAATGGCAATTCCAATAATTTCCTCATTCGTCAGGAAATTTCCTTCGTCCATATTTGCGATGAGTCTGAATTCAGATTCCACATTATTATATAAAGTTGGGACTAGGACTGTATAAGTATCAGCACCATAGGCACCCACTGTTTGAATGGTAATCCAGGTATCACCAATATGTTTTAATTCTAAAGAATACATTTCAGAACGGGTGACAAGTGTGTCTGTGTCATATACAGATTTTGAAAAGGATATAAATAATTGATACCCCTGATCATTGGGCACATCAACTACAGAAATGGAATGTGCTCCACAGGGTTCAGAATTATTTTCGCCTCCGCAAACTCCACAACTATCTAATTGGGTATTCCCACCCCAAATTCCGTTACAATCTTCTACACAATCATTTTCGGGATCCGAATCACAATTTCCGCAATTATCTTCAAATGCAGTTCCACCCCAATCGCCATTGCAATCGGGAACGCAGTTGTTTGAAGGATCGTCATCACAATTTCCGCAATTATCAAAAGTGGTATTTCCACCGCAGTTTCCGCTGCAATCTAAAACATTTCCATCGCAATCGCAATGCCCTGCCGGTATGCCGGGTCCATCACAGATACCACATTCATCTAATTGGGAGTCACCACCCCAGACACCATTACAATCTTCGCTGCAGTCATTCCAGGGATAAGGATCACAATTACCACAGTTATCAAGCATTGCAGAGCCACCCCATTCTCCATTACAATCGGGGACACAGTCATTGGAGAGGTCATTATCACAATTTCCACAATTATCCAGAACAGCATCGCCACCGCAATTATTATTACAATCTAATACATGGCCTTCGCAGTCACAATCTCCTTCAGGGATTCCGGTACCTCCGCACACACCACATTCATCAGAATCATTCGTAGAACAATTTGGTTCAGGATCACCATCATCACACAGACCATCGCCATCTAAATCATCTCCATCATTTGAAGGATTAAAAATTCCACTTGAACAGTCATCACATCCATCTTCATCCTGGTCTGTACACATATTAGGATTATAATCATCCTCATCACAAATATCATTATCATTTGAAAATAATTCATTACAATCAGTATCGCCGGAGAGACAAGCAAGGCAGGCATCTACAAAATCTTGTGAAAATTCTTCAGGAGTACAATCACTATAACAACTGAAATCCCAATTAGTCACAATTATACAAGCCTCATTTGCATTTCCATTTGATATTGAGGATGATAATTCATTTAAATTTCCACAATCTGTTAAACAATCTGGTCCTTCCCAGCCGATATATTCTAATTCAGATTCGGTAACACATACACCCTCAGGATAGCTCTCAGTACCTACCCAATAACAACCGACCTGATTACATTCACCGCCATTGGTATAGTTACAACAATCACATACCCCGTCACAGTCGTTATCCTGCCACCCATTTTCATCTATGCAATCTCTTTCAGAACCTATTGGATTATTTCCAAAATTAAATCCACTTAATCTTTGGGAGTCACAAGCGGGTAAACCATCTGCATCGCAATCATAACCATCACCATCACAAATACCACAGGCATCATATTCTGCATCACCACCCCAAACACCATTACAGTCTTCCACACAGTCATTGGAAGGATCACTATCGCAATTACCACAATTATCTAATAAACCGGAACCACCCCATTCCCCATTACAATCAGGAATACAATCATTTGAAAGGTCATTGTCACAGACACCACAATTATCCAATACACCGGAACCACCGCAAACATTATTACAATCAAAAATATTTCCATTGCAATCACAATGACCCGCGGGAATGCCTGTTCCGTCACAAATTCCACATTCATCATAGACTGCATTACCGTAGGGGATACCATTACAGTCGTCACAATCATTACCGTCATTAGAAGCCGGTACACAACCGCAATCTGACAGCCAATTATTTCCATTGGGTACACCTGCACAATCATCACATTCATCGCCGGAATTATCGAATGCTACACAACCGCAGTCACTTTCCCAGGAATCACCATTTGGAACTCCGTTACAATCATCACAGTCATCCCCATCATTATCAGTTGCTACACAGCCACAATCGGAAAGCCAGTTATCCCCATTGGGAACACCTGCACAGTCATCACATTCATCACCGGAATTATCCCATGCTACGCAACCACAGTCACTTTCCCAGGAATCACCATTAGGTACACCATGACAATCATCGCATTCATCTCCAGAGTCATCAGCAGAAACGCAGCCACAATCTGAAAGCCAGTTATCACCACCCCAAACTCCGGCACAGTCCTGTACACAATCATTGGAAGTATCATCATCGCAAATTCCGCAATTATCTAGCTCAGCATTGCCGTTTGGCTGCCCGGAACAGTCTGCACAATCCCCGCCAGAAATATTCCCCATACAGAAATAATACTCTGTTCCTAAAACACCCAGCCAACCACTGTCACAAACTGCACCGTCGAACCCCCAGTCAAGGCAGCTGAAATTAGGATAATTGGAATTCTCTTCCAATCCATGTCCATCTTCGCAATAATTATTTCCAGGTTGAAAATACCATTCTGGCCAGCATACTTCGCTGCAATCCAAATATTGTCCTTCCGGACACTCATTTACGCGACTGTTTTCAGCGAGAATCAGCCCAAATAAGATAAAAATCACAAATAAATATGGAAATCGTGCCATCTGTTTCAGGTGTTTAATAAAACTATTCGATATAACATAGCAGAAATTACTAGTCCCAGTTATCAATTTTTGTGATATGGACTACAAATTTACTTCAATAAATATAATGAATTAGAAGAACGTCTGACTTTATGTGTTCTGCATCACACATTATAGTTCAAAAAATTGTGAATCCAAAATTGTAGCAGAGGAGGAGTTCCTCAGCTTAGGTATTTAAGGATTAGTAAAGTCTTTGGTAGGAAAAATCTGCAGGATGACATCCCCATTTCCGAAATACTGAATGGATATCATTAAAAGCAAGCTTCCTGGAGTTATACTTCAATACCAGCGTTTTGGTCATGAGAGAAGTTTCACAAAAAGTAACTCCTGCTAATTTAGAAAAATCCTTTTCAAGGTCCTGTTTCAGGGATGAGGATTTCAGTTCCGGTATGGTAACAACTAACTGAGTGAGTTCTGAAGGGGTCTCCTTTTTGACGGCAAAGGCTGCAAATAAAATTGATAAAATCAGAAGTGGTAATAATTGTTTCACTAATTTATTGGCATTTTATCGGCTGGTTAATTTTAAGATGGGATTTTGTTTTATTGCAAGCGTTACTTAAAGTAATTCATTAAGTAAGTATATATAACTTTATAAAAAAGTTTATCATACCTATATATTGGGCACTAGAAAAGATAGACTACAACATATAGTAGCCTTTCAATAGTTTATGATTTTCCTGCTATAATTCCCGCCTCTTCATCAACTGAAAGCAACAGATAAGTACCCAAAATTAAAAATAATAATACTACAGCTATACCATACCTCTGTGAGCCAAATGCCTGTGTAAAAAATCCCAACAGGAATGGACCAATAAATGCTGTGGCTTTACCTGAGAAAGCAAAAAATCCAAAAAACTCATTTTCCCTGTTCTTTGGTATAAACCGTGCCATCAGTGAACGACTGGCAGATTGGTTTGGACCTGAAAAGATTCCAATCAATATTCCGGCACCCCAGAACAACATTCTGCCTGTTATCATTACATTGTCATAAAAGGGAATTGAAACTTGTACTAAATCCTTATTGGGGGTAAACACTGCAATGCAGCAAGCAATTATCAATCCACAATTACTAATGATAATTGTTCTTTTCCCTCCTATTATATCATCTAGAAAACCTAACATGAACGCCCCAAATCCTGCAGTGACATTTAATACGATGCCAAAAATCATGATTTCCTGAAAGGTAAAGTCAAAGGTACCTGCTGCATAAATTCCACCAAATGCAAAAATGGTGATAAGTCCGTCATTATAGATCAGTCTTGCAATGAGAAACCTAACCATTTCCCTGTATTGCTGAATTTGGGAAAAAGTTTCTTTCAACTGCCCCAGCGATTGACTAATAAGTGACTGCATTACCACAGGAGCCCCCTTCTTTTGTTCTACAAATAAAAAAGTGGGGATGCTGAATACTGCCAGCCATAATCCAACCATAATATTGGTACCTCTGATATTCTCATAGGAGGATTTGTCCAATCCAAAAATAGGATTTTCCGGCTGTATAAAAAAGAAAAGTCCCAATGCTAATGCCAACAATCCTCCTACATATCCAAAAGACCACCCATATCCGGATATTCTGCCAATTCTCTCTTTGGGAGCTATATCTGGTAAAAAGGCATTACAAAATACAGAGCCCATTTCAAACCCCACATTACTGATTATAAAAACAGTCAAAGCAAAGGTAATTTGCCCTTGTTGGGGGAAGTATAAAATTATAGAGCCTATGACACATACCCAGGTCCAGATAAACAGGTATAGTTTTCTATAGCCCCCCTTATCGGCAAATGCTCCCATAATTGGCGACAGAATGGCTACCAGTATACCTGTAATAGTCACACCTCTTGACCAAAGGAGTGTACCTGTTATTTCATTGTCTGCGATAACCTGTGTAAAAAAGGTGCCATAAATAAAGGTAACCACTAAGGTGGTAAAGGGCTGATTGGCAAAGTCATATATAGACCAGGAAAAAATGGTCCGCGAAGAGGTGGAATTGCTCAAGTAGAAATAATTCCAGGTAGCATCAGGCTTCTATAAATATGGCTTTTAAAGCTGATTGGATAGAATCAACAGTTTCATCTAATATAGCTTCAGTATGTGCCAGAGAAATGAATCCTGCCTCGTATTGGCTGGGAGCGATAAACACACCCTTTTTTAAAAGAGAATGAAAAAATTGATTAAAAGCATCGAAATTACACAGGGAAACATCTTTAGTATTATGAATTTTTTTATCAGTGAAATAAAGTGAAAACATACTCCCCACTCTTTTTTGATTCAACGGATAGGCTTCCTCATCAATAATAGACTGAATTCTTTGGCATAGATACTCCCCCTTTTGATCAAGAGTGGAATAAGAATCATCATTAAGAAGACTCAATGTTTCAATTCCTGCTGTGACAGCGACTGGATTACCGCTTAAGGTTCCTGCTTGATAAACAGGACCTTCAGGAGCAATTTTCTCCATAATATCCAACTTTCCACCATAAGCACCAATAGGCATTCCGCCACCTATTACCTTCCCAAAAGTATATAAGTCCGGAGTTACCTTATAATATTCTGCAGCGCCTCCTTTAGCTACTCTAAACCCCGTCATAACTTCATCAAAAATGAGTAGTGATTCATTGTGGTTACAGATATTTTTTAAGAAATTAAGAAATCCGTTTTCAGGTGGAATACAGCCGGTATTCCCATTTACCGGCTCTACAATTACGCCGGCAATTTCTCCTGAATATTTTTCAAAGACGGCTTCCACAGAATCAGGCTCGTTAAATTGAGCTATTAGGGTATCACCGGCAGTGCCTTTAGTTACTCCTGGAGAGTTAGGCTCACCTAAAGTGAGAGCACCAGAACCTGCTGCAATAAGAAAGGAATCCCCATGCCCATGGTAGCATCCGTCAAATTTAATAATTTTATCTTTTCCGGTATATCCTCTTGCAAGACGAATAGCGGACATAGTTGCCTCTGTTCCACTGTTTACCAACCGGACTTTTTCACAGCCAGGTACTCGATCTATAATGAGTTGCGCAAGAGTTATTTCCTTTTCTGTGGGAGCCCCAAAGCTGGTACCATTTTCCACAACCCTCTGAATTGCAGAGGTGACTTTTGAGTGAGCATGCCCCAAAATCATTGGTCCCCAGCTTCCTATATAATCTATGTATTGATTACCATCTTCATCCCAGATATGGGCTCCTTTTGCCCTTTTTATAAACGGAGGCGTCCCTCCTACAGATTTGAATGCTCTTACAGGAGAGTTAACACCTCCTGGAATAATTTTTCCCGCTTTTTCAAATAATTCAGTTGACTTGGTCAATTGCATTAAATTTCCCTAATTCAAAATTTTATTGGTTTAACAATGTAGCTGCATCTTTTGCAGAATAAGTAATGATTATATCTGCCCCTGCCCGTTTCATAGCTAATAATGATTCCATCAATACTTCATCATGGTTTATCCACCCATTAGCAGCAGCTGCTTTTAACATGCTATACTCCCCACTCACATTATACACTGCTAAGGGTAGATTAAAGGTGGTTTTAATCTCCTTCACAACATCTAAATATGCTAAAGCAGGTTTTACCATGAGGATATCTGCCCCTTCAGACATATCCAACTCTGCTTCTCTTAAAGCCTCGCGGTAATTTGCAGGGTCCATTTGGTAACTTTTTCTATCACCAAATTGAGGAGTGGAGGCCACTGCATCCCTGAAGGGTCCGTAGAAGGCTGATGCATATTTCACCGCATAACTCATAATGGGGAGATTTTCAAACCCAGTCTCATCTAAGGCTGTACGGATTCTGCTAACCATTTTGTCCATCATCCCGGAAGGAGCCAGCATATCAGCGCCTGCTTCCGCATGAGAGACTGCCTGTTTGGCAAGCAATTCTAAGGTATTGTCATTATGCACTTCATTATCTACAACTACCCCGCAATGTCCATGGGTAGTATATTCACAAAAACACACATCTGTAATCAGCATAATTTGAGGATATTTCTCTTTAAGTGAACTTAGGGCTTCCTGAATGATGCCATCATGAGAATAGGTATTTGTGCCCAGTTCATCTTTCTTGGCAGGAATCCCAAAGAGTATCAATTTATCCACATTTTGTTCTAACAGTGCGTCAATTGCTTCTCCTGCATTATCAATGGAATATTGAAAAATTCCCGGCATTGATGGAATATCGTTTTTCTTATTTTTACCCTCAACAATAAACAGGGGTGCTATTAAATCATCAGTATGCAACCGAGATTCACGGACTAATTTTCGCAAGGTTTCCGACTTTCTTAACCTTCTCATTCTGTATGGAATTTGATTATTCAATAGTCTATGTTGTTGTTTGATAAGATGACTGAATTGATTCTGCAGTTTTCATGGCATGTAATATGGTATCAGAAACGGAAATACCCTCCCGATAATTGCCTGTAAAATACAGGCCTGGATTTGCATTTTCCAAACGATGAAATGCAGATTTGATTTTGCCGAATCCAACACCATACTGGGGAATTGCTTTTTCCCATTGTCTGTGAAATGTAAATACAGGTTTACCATGAATTTTAAGCAAAGTGTTTAAATCCTTTTCTGCCATCCTTAAACGTTGTTCTTCAGATGCAAGGGCAGTATCAGGTTGACGGGATCCCCCTAAAAATACCGTTAACAATACATGATCTTTGGGCGTTCTCCCCTTAAACAGGCTGGACATAAATAAAGCACCCAAAATATTTAATTTTTCTACTTTCGGAACAAGCATACCAAAACCATTTAATGAGTGTTCAACCTGACGAGAATGGTACCCCAAAGTAAGAACAGAAACGGGGGGATGAACAATCTCCCCTGCAAAGGATATCTCTACATTATTAAGGGGCAGCTTGGGGAGCTGATGTGCCGTCCCTGCATAAAGCAAAACAGAGGATTTCAGGGTAGTCTCCCTACCCTTTTGATTATACTTCACAGTCCATTCTTCCCCTACTTTTTCAATAGAGTCAATTTGAGATTCAAAATGTACTTTTTGTTTTAACTTTTTTGCAATAGTTTCCGGAAGGGTTTTCAAACCCTTTTTGAATGACAACATTTTAGCCTTATTGCGGGGAATTTCCCCCCTTACCGCAGATTCCTTTGCCTTTTTTATCTGTCCCCTGATAAGACTTGAATACTCCTGCTCCAATGTATACAATTTGGGGAGGGCATGTTTTACTGATAAATATTCAGGATCACCGGCATAAACACCGGCAATAAACGGATTCACTGCATAATCTAAAAAATTTTGCCCCAACCGCCTACGGACAAATTCTGCAAGATTTTCTTCCCTATGATTATCCCACTTTGGTACAAAGGGTTCTCTTAACAAATTCAGTTTTGATCTTAAAGAAAATAATTTTGAGGTGAAAAAAGACACGGGTGACATGGGGAGTGGAAGTAATTTTTTATTTTTTACTATAAATCGGTTGGAGGAAACATCTCCCGGATAAAGCACTTCATCAGTAAGATTTAATTCATGAATTAAACTTTTTATTTTTTCATGGGTTTCCAAAATGGAATTGGGACCGTATTCTGCAATCCAGTCTCCTTCGTGGTGACTGTACATCGCTCCGCCAACCCTTTTGCCCGCTTCTAAAACTGTCACCTTAAATTGTGCTTCTTGTAATTTATAAGCAGCAACCAAACCGGAAATTCCGCTGCCTATAATAATAACGGAAGGCGGTTTTAACGGCAATTCTCTAATACCAACTCTTTCAGGCATTCAATAAATTGAGGCTGAATTCCAAGAGTCTGAACTCGTTCATATTTCTCAATCCCTAAATCGAGTGCATATTTTTTATACAGGATATCCAATTCATACAAGGTTTCCAAATGTTCTGAAACAAACCCCACCGGTGTTACCAATACATTCGTTATCCCTCTATCTTTTAATGATCTCAATTCAGTACTTATACTGGGTTCGAGCCATTTCAAAGGTCCCACTTTACTTTGGTAACAAAGGGAATGGCCATATCCGTGAAATCCCTCCATGATGAGTTCCACCGTTTCTTCGATTTCCTGCTGGTAGGGATCCCCTTGTTTCACCCTGCTTTGAGGAATTGAATGAGCAGAAAACAGGATATGGGGAGACTCCTTACCTTCAGCCAATTTCTCCGATATTCTCAGCCTGCTGGCTTCAATATATTTTGGATGATTATGAAACCTTTGAACAATGTGAGGAGCTACCAAAGTTTCTCCATGACGAACCCATTCATTTATTACGGACAATGTAGTTGTATTTGAATATTGAGGGAATAAGGGAAAGAGTATGATTTTATCCCATTTTTCATAACTTAGTTTGCCAATGACATTTGAGATCAACGGATGCCAATACCGTTGCGCTGTAAAAACGAAAAAGTTATCTTCTTTCCGTAATTGTTTTTGTAGGGCCTCTGCCTGATCCAGTGTATTTTTCTGAATGGGAGATTTACCTCCTATTTGTTTATATAATCCTGCTGACTTTGGTGCTCTCCTATTGGAAATTATCTTTGCAAATAATTCTTGTCCCTTACTCCCAAAGGGCAGCTTAAAAATATCAGGATCACTAAATAAGTTGAAAAGAAAGGGTTTTACATTTTCCAGTGAATCTGGTCCCCCCAGATTCACCAATATTACTGCTGTTTTCATTTTACTCCATAGAAGCCCAATCCTGAGGATGGAGAAATTGAGTTAAAGCGGCTTCCTGTGATCCTGCTTCCGGTGAATAATCATAATGCCACTGTACTTTTAGGGGTAAAGACATTAAAATAGACTCAATCCTGCCCTTGGTTTCAAGCCCAAAGAGAGTTCCCCTGTCATAGACCAGATTGAATTCTACATAACGCCCCCTTCTAATTTCCTGAAATTCCTTCTGTTGAGGGGTATAAATTCTATCCTTATATTTTTGTAAGAATGGTTCATAGAGTTGATTAAACCCATTCCCAACGTCTAAAGTAAAGGCAAACATTTTCTCTACATCTTTCTCTAAATAATCGAAGAATATCCCCCCCACGCCTCTGGCTTCATCCCGATGTTTTATGAAAAAATATTCGTCGCATTGCCTTTTAAAATCCCGATAAAAATCAGAACTATGGGTATCACATATAGCTTTTAATGTTTTATGGAATAAAATGATTTCATCCCTCTTAGGATAATAGGGAGTCAGGTCAATGCCGCCACCGAACCATTTTTTTCCCCCTCTTTCTAAATAACGGATATTCATGTGAATAGTTGGCACGAAGGGGTTCACCGGATGAATGACCAATGAAACACCGGTAGCATAAAATACTCTATCCTTACCAACTTTCAACTTCGCGGCAATTTTTTCATTGAGTGTTCCGGTTAGAGCTGAAAAGTGGGGGGGGGGGGGGGGGGGGGGGGGGGGGGGGGGGGGGGGGGGGGGGGG
>CAZKEL010000035.1:0-26062 GCA_964551815.1 uncultured bacterium | reverse complement strand
TAAAACCGGGAATGGCCTTTGGCACCGGTCATCACGAAACTACCTGGCTCATGCTCAGCCTGATGAAACGCCTCCTCAAACCGGGAATGTCCGTTCTTGATTTGGGAACAGGCAGCGGCATTCTTGCTATTACAGCCCATAAACTGGGTGCAGCTTCCATTGATGCAGTGGAATATGATGGTGAGTGTGAACAGAATTTTAAGGAAAACCTGGAACTGAATCAATTAACTGAGACCATCCCCTTCCATTTAGAAGATGTCCTCAATTGGAAGGAGTTTAATTATGACCTTATCACTGCCAATTTAAATCGGAATGTACTGCAGCAACTCATTCCTCTGCTTTCTGGCTCTCCCGCTGTGATCCTGCTTTCAGGACTGCTTCTGGAAGACTTCAATTTTATAGATCAGCATTGTAAGAATAATACTCTTGAAATAATGCAAAAATCCGAAAAAGGGGAATGGCTTGCCCTGGAGATACAATCTAAATGAGAAAACTCATTTTCCCATTGATTTGCCTGTTCACAGCCTGCATTCAGGATATTCAAGCTCCACTATCAGTATTTACAACAGAATCAGCCTCCACCGAAATTGATTATGACCAGATAAATAAAAATCTGTTTTTGAAAGTAGAGGTTGAGCCGGGAGCTTATATGATAGACTCTATAAAGGTTGAATTAATTGACCTTGAAATTGATTTTGATTCCACCCTCACGCTCAATGATGAGGGGCGCAGTGGAGATTTAATTCCTGATAACCATATCTATTCCCTTCAGGTTCCTATTGAGTTAGGATTTCATTCTTTTGAAATCCAGACTAAAATCTCCGTCAATGGGAAATTGTTCAAAATCTTACAAATTTATACCATTGAAAAGTTATCCCCGCCACAAATCAGTAAAGTATATTTCTGGAGAAAATTGGAAGATGGTAGTTCTATGCCCTTCGACCCGGAATCTGACCCTTTTATTGTAGATGCATCCGATTATTCTTATTTGGACTTTCAAGTGGTTTTAAATGATGAGAACGGATTGGGGGATATTCGCTATGTACGCTATCAGATTAATGTGGAAGGCATGGCAGCTGAAGACAGCTGTAACTATACCCCTGAAACCGGATTTCTCAGCTACCCGCAATGGTTCTTAGAGTATAAAGAGACTACGAATGAAGGCTTCGTATTTGATGTGAATAATGCCTTCCTACCAGAACCGGGAATTCCTGTAAAACCTATTGGCAGCTGCGGAAGAACGGGAGATTCTATTTTTAAATTCATTGCAGCAGATAAGACCTTTGAACCTGTTGATAAAACTGTCTATATCCCTTTTTCAGTTGAATAAGTGAAGTATTTTTCATTGTTATATATCTATCTTTACATTTCCCTTTTGACCGCCAATCAACCGGAAAACTTTTCTCTCAATTTTCCCAATACTTTTAATCGGTTTGAGAATAATTCGCAAAAGGGTACTCTCCTAAACAATGCAGTCATAGATATCCGCAGGCTGGACGAAACCCTGTATCTATACAGTACAGGCAATGGTCTTAGCTTTGGCGAATTACAAACTGAGGGGGATATTGAATTTGGATTTTTCACCAATGAAGAGATGCCCCGGGGAGGAAATCCTGCATTGGCAGTTTTTGAAAATAGCATAGCAGTTTCTGGTGTGATAGATACTGCAGTAGCTACCGGTTCTGAGCCAATGGGAACCGGTATCGCCTTGTCCCTTGACGGGGGAGAGTCCTGGAGATATTTACCCCAGCCGGTAGATCCTGATACTTTTTATTTTCCTCATTTAGATATTACTGATTGCGGGAATATGGATTATATGTGGACGGCTGAAATTGGCTGCTTTTCTAATACACGGTGGCAAATGGAATGGGGAGGACAACAAATATCCTCATTATTGGCATCTGCAGAGGTAAACAATGTGAGTTATGATTTATCCATAAATGATGACTATCTTTATGCCGCCAGTTGGGCAGGAGGCATCCGTCGTTATGCTTTAGAGCAGAATGAATCTGAGGGAACCTGGCAGAATATTCCTCTCCCTGGGGATGATGACTTAAATCTATTGTGTGGAAATATTGATTCCACCTATTTTTTAAATCCCCGTGATCCCGTTGATAATGGCAATCATAATCATAAAGGGTTTTCCGTATATACGTTGGAGGATACTATTTGGGCAGGTACGGCAGCGGGTATAAATAAAGGCATCGTGGAGGGTGACTGCATAAATTGGGTGGGACATTATACTTCCTGGATGCAGAATATCAGCGGAAACTGGGTAATCGGATTTACTCATCAGGAATTAGCAGACAAAACACGGCTATGGGCAATCACTTGGGCGGCGGACTCGCAGGGTGAATTTTATGGATTAAGCTTTACTGATGACGGCGGAGAAACCTGGCAGACTACCATGCCCTCCGGAATTTCTGAAAAAGTGTATAATCTGTATGGAGATAGTGGTGGCATTTGGGCAGCCGCTGAATCAGGGTTGTATCTCTCAGTTGACGGAATCCACTGGGAAAAGTATCTCAGACCCATGGATAATAGTTCAGGGGAAGAACTACTTACAGAATCTGCAATGTCCGTTTATCATCACCAACAATCAGGTGAACTCTGGCTGGGAAGTGGTGATGGACTTGCAAAATCATCTGATAATGGCAGCAGCTGGACGGTGTACCGATTTTGGAAAGGAAATAATGCAGACTCAAAAAATGAATTTTTAAGTGCATATCCAAACCCCTTTTTTATCAATGATTACAATCAGGTAAGTGGAGACGGCTTTGTGAGGTTTGTCTTCCCTAATGCTTCACAAAAAAGCAGCCGAATTGATATTTTTGATTTCCACATGGACAGAGTCGCACAAGTAAAGGGAAATTCTATGGTAAGCAGAACTGAAAGTGAGATTCTATGGAATGGCAGAAATGAATATGGAGACAAAACTGTCAATGGGGTGTATTTTTGCAGACTTACTATAGATAATACCAATTACTGGACCAAACTGGTAATTATAAATTGAAGGCCTGTCAAACACTTATAATATTTTTACTTCTCCTGGCATGGTTGAAACCTGATTATGGCGGTGGGTATGCAGGCAGCGGACTGCGGTCAGGCAGCAATGCGAGAGAAGTATCACTGGGAGGGGCATTATCTGCAGATAAAACCCAGGGATATTTTGCCTTTTCAAATCCGGCTCTCCTGTCCTATATGTCCACTACTCAATTTGGAGTTTCCTATCAAGCCCTGTCCCTTGACCGATATATCAGTAATATTCATTTTGGATTGAAATTACCTCCAAAAGCAGGCATGGGAATCGCCCTGCGCCAGTGGGGAACGGAAAATATTCAAGGTAGGGATGGAATGAACAATGCAACAGGTATCTATTCTGTTAAAGAGACAGAAGGGATTTTATCCTTTGGGGTAACGCCATCCAGAAAAATATCCATAGGACTAAATATCAGGATTATGTTTCCTACCCTTGCTGAGGATTATAGCGGAAAAGGAATATCACAGGATATTGGTATCTTGTATAGACTTAATAACCGGCTCTCTTTAGCAGCGGTAATAAAAAATATCAATGGAAATTACAACTGGAAATATACTGTGTCAGGAGACGAACGCTCAGTCGAGGAAAAAATTCCAACGGAAATGACTTTGGCTTCAGCGCTTCAGCTAAGAAGCGGACTGTCAATTTTTCTGCAGGAAGACATCCTTCGAATGGGAAATAACCCATTAAATTACCGTTTACGGATTGGATTGGAATACAGCCTTATCAATGGATTCAAATGCAGATTAGGAATAAAGCAGGCAGAAAGTTCCCGTCCAATGGAATTGATTTCTGATAATAAAATACTAAAACATACCTTTGGATTTGGAATGCCTCTCCGCATCAGCGGCGGGAAATATATTCATGTTGACTATGCCTTTGACCCCGGTTCAAACGGAGAGGGAGGAAGTAATATGTTCAGTTTATCCATGAAATATTAATATGGTGAAAATTTTCTATAAAGCACTCTTTTTTATGACTGGCATTTCCATAGCATCCGCCATTGGAATGCAGGGATTAATCATACCTCAATCTGCCTCTGTATTAGCAACAGCCGGAGCAGGAATTGCCGGGAATATTGACCCCTCCCTGAATCCTGCAATGGGAAAAATGAAGAATCCTTCTTTTCAATTTTCACTCAACCGCTGGCTTGGAGAAATAAAGGGTTCCCGTACAGTTTTTCAATGGGGAGAGAAGTATCCCCGGCATATTAGTATTCAATCCTGGAAAGCCGTTGATTTAGAACTTTGGGGTGCTAACCCCGAAAATTCCCCTCTGGGCAAATTTGGTATCCATTGGGTGTCTGCTGCTTATTCCATGAGTCATCATTTTAATACACCCTATCGTTTTGGAATAAGAATTCAATCCCACTATTCACATTTGTTTACAGGTTCACTCTCCGGGTTTAGTTTGGATTTTGGCAGTCTGATTCCATTAGCAGAAAATTTCAACATTGGTGCGGTTCTCCAAAATGTGGGAGCATCTTTTAAGACCAATACTGAAACGGAATTTCCTCTTACAGCCGGATTGGGTACTGAAATAAAAATTCCCTTTTTAAAATCCGTTATTTTGGCAGATTTTCTGAGAATCAACTCATCAAATGAATACAGATTTGGAGCTGTCACAAAATGGAAATGGTTAAATTTTAAAGCCGGAAAAACAATTTCAGAAAACCGAAATGCAAATGCGTTGGGATTTTCCTTTAATTACCGCCGCTGGCAAATTCATTATGGTATTTATATCCATGATAATTCTCCCTTTTTGGGAACGCCAATTTTTTTGGATGTTCGCCGCTACCTTTAATGCCGGCTGATTCCAATAAGGGCAAGAATACACCTATCATTAGACTTCTTTTTGCCCTCTTTACGGGAGTTGGGCTGGGTTACCTGTATTTTTCTCCTACACTTTCTCCAAATAGTACAGACGCACCTAAAGGGAAAATCTGTTTAGTCATTGATGATTTCGGATTCGCCCAAAATCAATTAGTTGAAGATTTTATTAATTTGGATGAAAACATCACCCTTGCCGTAATCCCGTCTGCACCTTACTCAAAGACCATCGGGAAAATGGCAGATTCCCTTGGCATTGAAACCATCATCCACATGCCAATGGAATCTTATGAAGAGGAGTATAACCGTTACAACATATCTCTCCATAATAGATTAAATGAGCCATTGGTTGAAGAAAAGATCAGGGCAGCCTTTGCGGAGATTCCCACTGCTGTAGGGATGAATAATCATCAGGGATCAAAAGCCACGGAGGATCTCCAGTTGATGAAGTATGTTGCCCGGAGCCTGAAAAAGCTGGATAAGTTTTTTTTAGATAGCTTTACCAATCCGGAAAGCAGGGGTTATATCACCATGCGTAGATACGGGGTTCCGGTGCAGCTTCGCCAGGTATTCTTAGATCATGAGGAAGATCCTCAGAAGGTAAAAGCCAATTTAGACAGTTTAGTGAGACTATCTCACACTATGGATATTGCAGTAGGCATAGGTCATGTAAAACCGGTGACCCTTGAAATTTTAAAAGAGGAAATCCCTAAGTTGAAAAGAGAAGGTTACGCATTTATTTCTTTGAGTAAGGCTGTGAGGTAAAAAATCACTGCACCAACAATACGGGGCAGTTTGCCAGTTGCGCTGTATGAATGGGTTTGCTGCCCCTGGCAAATTGGAGCAGTTCACTGCCTTTAGCTTTGCCCATGATAATGATGTGGTCACTACCCGCTTCCTGAACGAACACCTCCACAGGGTCCCCGCTTGAAAATTTAGATTCAAAAGGAATTCCTACTCTTTTCAAATAGCGTTCTGCCCAAGAATGTGCATTCCGGTAGCCTTTACCAAAAAAGGAGGTTTTACTCACCGTGAGAGAAATTATGGGAGCGTTGAACTGCTTGGAAATTCTGGTGCTGAAAATGACAGCCCTTTTCGTTGCTCTTGAATCATCTACACACAGTAAAATTTTATATTCCCAGTGAGGTTGAAAATTTTTAACAAAAAATATACTGGTCTCCAGGAATTGAGCGAATTTATGGGTCATGCGTTTTCTGTCCGGTGCTCCTAAAATTGCCAGATCAAATTCACCACGCTTTACCTCACGATTCAGTTCTGTCAGCAACTCCCCTTCTCTTAAGACCAATCTAATTTGATAATTCCCCTGCAACGGGAGTACCATACGAATCCTGCCTTCTTCTTCAACCAGATTTTGCACATTAAATTCTGTATCATCCGCAAATCCCTTTTCTTTTAATACGGTAAATGCCCATTCTAAAACTTCCAATCCAGGGTGATGGATATTCCATTCAGCCAGAGATTTTCTGGCAAGATTTACATCTCCTTCGATTAGTGATTGAGATTTTTTTCCAATAAAACAAATGGTGAGATCAGCAGAAAAACCCTCTGCAATTTTACAACCAATATCCAGAATATTTTGGGAATCTGATCTTGTATCTTTTATTGCCAGTAAAAACTTCATAGTGATTTTTCCTATTTAAAATTGGTGAATCTGACCACCAGGGGCCAATAAAAAAAATATAAAAGGAGAAGAGTCATTATTGACATGAGGGCCATGCGCCATCCTGCTTTTAGAAAATCGGTTATTTTAACTAATCCGGAGGAGTAAATAATCATACATGCCGGTGCTGCAATGGCAGAGAAATATCCAAAAGCGGAAGAAATTGCCGTAGTCATTCCCATGAATAATGGTTCTCCTCCCATACTTAGAGTAATGGGCCCCAGCACTGCTACGGTCCCGCTGGAACTCATGATATTCGACATGATAGTAGTCAGTAAAATATTTAATACATAAGGAATGAAAGAATACTGATCTATGAGAAATACGAATTGGCTCATAAGTGAATTTCCAATCCAGGCAGCAGTACCTGTGTTTTTCATCTGAACTCCCAGTGAAATGACACCGGCAAAGAGAAGGATGACTCCCCAATTGGTGTTTTGACTCACCTGTTTCCATTCCACCAGCCCCGCTGCCAAATACAGAAAAGCACCGGATATCGCAATAATTCCCAAACCATAGCGTTCATTTAGAAAAATCCAGCAAAGAAAAACTGCAGCAAAAATAACTATGGTGAGGATTTCATTTCCGGTAATCTTGCCTTTATGAGCAACTTGTATTTTCAATCGTCTGACGGCAGTATCCATGCGTGTGAATTCAGGTTTAAATACTACCTGCAGAATTAAAGCGGTCCCTATCATGCCGATTAACACCATGGGGTATGCCATGATGATCCATTGAAAATATGTAAGACTGGTACCTGTATCACTAATGGTACGCCAATACTCCAGCATGATGGCATTGCGGGCCCCCCCTGAAGGCGTTCCAATACTTCCCACTGTTGAACCATAGGCAATGCTGAAAAGAATCAAGGCTGTCAAATTCGGTATTGGTTTCTGGTGACTACAATTTCTCACTAGTGATAATCCTACAGGCAGCATCATCGCCACTACGGTATGTTCCCCAATAAAAGAGGAAAGCAGCGCAGAAATGCAGGAAAATCCAAGTACGATATGCTTTACATTATTTCCCGTGAGACGGATGATACCTAATGCCAGGCGGGTATCAAGCCCCTGATGAACAATTGCCACCGCCATCATGAGCGATCCCATAATGAAAAAAACTGAATCATTCATGTAGGATTTTGCTACTTCCGCGGCAGGGGCAATATGAAAGGCTACTTCTAAAATGGCAATGAGGAGGGCTACTGCAGGCAGCGGTACCGGCTCAGTAAGAATTAGACCAATAACTATTAAACAAAGGATGAGGGTACGGTACCCTGCCGGAGAAATATTGTCAGGATAGGGCAGCTGGTAGAGGACTATACCCATTAAGGCAATGATGAGCAGCCAGCGCTTTTCCTGAACCCAAAAGAGGATATTTCTGACGAAATCTTCAGGAATTTTAAACATAACAGCAGGAATTACCCGATTGCATGATGGGAAGATTTTACCAAATTAATTTGAGTCAAAATCTTTATAGATTAAAACCAATTGGAATAGGTTAAAAAATGGAGTCCGCTAAGTTTCATTTAATTTAATGCGTGATTGGGGAGTAATTTAACAGGCAGTAAGAATTAGATAAAATTGAAACTCTTACCAGTGTAAAATGAGTACCAATAGAATACCAGTACAAAGCATAATACCTTCTGAAATTTCAACCCAAATTGAATCTTTGGTTGAGACCAATTTTCCCCTGGAGAATATCTGTACCTTTCTGAATGAGATCGGAATAGATGCCACCATGGACAGAGACATTACGAAAGGATATGACCGGGATAGTTCTAATATGGAGGGCAGAGCTGATTTATTATGCAGACCCGGAAACGAAATAGAGACTGCTATTAACCTAGCAGTATTCCATCATGCCTGTAAACCCCTGACAGTGGCAGCAGGGAAAACCAATTTAACTGGTAGTGCCACACCAGATGGAGGAGGTGTGTTGTCTCTGGAAAGATTAACATCCCCCGCTCCCATTATACATTTAGCTAATCAAACAATATGCACTCCTGTAGGGATTTACCTGGAAGAGATGCGTAAAGAAGTCTTGCTCCAATCTCAAAATTTGCTGCACTATCCTGTTGATCCTACAAGTAGAAATGAGGCCATGGTTGGTGGTACTATTTCCTGCAATGCATCGGGATTCGTTCCCGGTCCACAAGGCGCTACCCGCTATTGGACTGAAGGATTGGAACTCATAACTCCCCATGGTTATAAAATTACCGCAAAGCGAGGGGACTATATTTCGCTGAATGGAAAATTTATATTACAATTTCCCGAAAGTAACGAAACATTATTGGTTCCGACCTATCCCCGCCCGGAAATAAAAAATGCCAGTGGTATATTTTCAAGCGAAACCGGTGTGTTAGATTTTGTTGACCTCCTGGTTGGCTCAGAAGGAATATTTGGTGTAATAACCTCTGCAACCTTTAAGCTAAAACCAATGCCTACGGAATTTCTCGAACTGTTTTTTACGCTTCCTCAAGAAAAACAAGCCGTGAAGTTTCATCATTACCTGTCAGAATATTGGCAGGGTGATCTTTCCAATATAAGTGCTTTGGAATATTTTGGGTATAACTGTCAAAACTATATGGATAACCGCCACTATCTTTTTCAAAATAAAAATGAAGTTGGGATATACCTGCAAATTCCTCTGTACGATGAGATGGTTGAAGATGCTGCAGAAAGATATTTACATTTGCTTGAAAAATCAGATTGCGGAATTAAGGAAGACAAGATTTTGTCCTTAAATACTCCCCAAAACTGGAATCGATTTTTTGCTTCGCGGCATTCCATACCAGCCAATGCACTGGATAAGACCAGACAAATGGATACCTGGAGTATTCTGACAGACACAATTGTTCCACCTGAAAATTTTGGAGAATTTTTAAATTCTGCCCACTCAATTTTAAGAAGTGAAAAAATGGAGTATCTCCTTTTTGGGCATTTAGGTGATTGTCATTTGCACTTCCACATGATACCTTCAAAATCCAGACAGAAAAAGGCACTACGGCTTTATGATGCAATAGTTGAGGAATCTACCCGGTTAGGAGGGGTGTATTCTGCAGAACATGGAACAGGAAAACGCAAACGCCCTGACTTTTTAAAATGTTATGGAGAAGATGCTGCGGAACAAATCAGGAAATGTAAGATAATATTTGATCCGAAATCTATTTTAAACAGAGGAAATATTGTACATAGCACACCACATCTGTCAGATAGCGTAGAGCTGCCGGAGAGTTTAATCAATTAATGATATGAAAAAACTTACACCCCTTATATTTATGGTGTTCTTCTCTTGCGTAGAACATCAATTTTTATTCACTGTCTCACCCAAGGGCACATACAAAGTACACTATAAAGCTCACGGAGATAAAACAGATTTAACAGATTTTGATTTTCCGCCTCCTGGAGGAAGTAATTGGGAAATCCATTCTACTTTTGGAGAGAGTGAAGCAGAATCATTTGATTATACTGCCCATAAAAAATTCAATAGAAATGATCCATTTCCATCCACTTTTTATTTAGGGGATTCCATTTATGCGGAATCACTTATTTCACATCCGATAAAGGTTACCCACAGAAATTGGATATTTATTGAAACATTTTCATTCAATGCAGTCATTGAAGGGAGGGGGGTGAACGATAAATATCCATTGGTAAATGAGGTCATTCAAAATAGTGAAAATCCGCCCGAAGGATGGTTAAAAGAAGCACTGTTTTTTCTTCTTTCACAGACCCTCAGCAAATCTGATGTGGATTGGAACACCAAACCAATTTTACGGGCAGAATTAAAAGATTGGGTTAACAAAGATTTATCACTAGTGAGCGATTCATTAATCTTTGAGGATATAGACTATTACAAAAATGAAGGGTTAGATATAATCATGCAGCCCGTATCTCCTGAAAACTATGACCACATGGATTCAATTTTTAAAGCATTGGAAGATGAATTAGAAATTACTCTGGATTTAATTGATGACCAGTTTGAATTTAGAGTAGTTCTGCCAGGCGTTCTTGAATTTTCAAATGCAGATACCCTGGCAGGGGATACTCTTTCCTGGATATTTAATTTAAAGAACTTTAGCGATGAAAATTTCATAATGGAAGCCAAGAGTACAATTAATTATCCCGGAAGGCAAAAGGCAGGATATTTCATCCTGTTCATAATAATTATCGGGGTATTAGGACTTAGAAGGAAGGCTCATTAAATATCTTTCTGCTGAAATATCCACTGAGGGAACTTAACATCCCCATAATTACAATTAACAAAATGGAGGTTCCAATAAACAGTATGGGATGAGGTACTCCCAGCATGGTTCCAACTTTCTCCATGAGCAATTTACCACCTGAGAAATAATTCCAAATTATGGGGAGGAGCCAGGCAATACCAGCTAAAACTCCACCGGAAACCAAGGCTTCCTTTTTTGAAGAAGAAATCCAACCGTTAAACCCAACTATTAAGGCAATAGTCCACCAGGCAGTGAACGGGAGGATACAAAACAAAAAGAAGGAGCATAGTAATATTTTCTTCATTTATTGGGTTCCCAAATTAATGCCCTGCCTGTTAATTCAGTTGGCGATTGAGGGAAGGAAAGTTGATAGTAATTTCCTTTTACCCAGTCATTTACCATATTTTCATAATAATTACTTCCGGGAAATCCTGATTGACCACCTGGATAAATTCCATAGACTGTTTTTTGTACTCCCATCTCAATGGCAAACCGCCAAGAAGGACCAAAGGTTTCTCCTATTGCATTTACAATGTCCGGGGCACCTGCAGTAGGTAAATTATTGCGTCCCATCCCGGGGATTTTAGCTAAATGATTCAAATCAGTTTGACGAGTAAACTGCCACTGAAAATTTTCTAATTTTTCTTCCTTTATTTCACCTATTGCTGCAGCGGTTTCTTTAAAGGAGAGATTACATAATTCTGCAAGGGTTTCCACTTGAGAGGAATGCTTATCATCAAACCAAATTGATTGGGGATGATACCGAACCAGTTCATCTAAAGTATTAAAATGTGGCCAGATATACCGATAATTATCGGGGCCAAAGTTGTCTGTCCAGACCAATTCTTCAAAGGATTTTTCCCAGGTATCATAGAAGGTTGCTTCTATTGAGGCTGCATCATAACTGAAATTCCAATCTTGCAATAGTTCTACCCATTTTTTTTCCCATGTATTCAAAGACTCTGTCTTTAATTTTGATAGAAATACGGGAAGCAGATTCCTGGCCCTCAAACTAATATTATCTAATTGAATATCTCTTACTTCTTCAAGAGAAGCTGAATGGAGACCATCAAGTCTGTTATTAATTTGTTCACCACGGTATGAATGCCAATAAAACTCAGACATGTAATAGGGATATGTTTCATCCACCGGATGCTGGTTGGCGGAGCTTAAAAACCCCCGACGGGGGTTAAAACTATGAGCTTTATCCTCATGGGGGATTATTCCTTGCCAATCGTAAGCAGGGTCAGATCCATCCATTATGAATCTGCCCTGTCCTTTCCATTTTAGGGGTAGATTTCCTGCATGCCAAATAGCAATATTGCCCTTCACATCTGAATAAATAATGTTTTGACCTGGGCAGGTGAAATATTTCAATGCCTTTACAAAATCTGTGTAGTTTTCTGCTTTATTCACCAGGTATAACGATCGAAGCTCATTTGAAGAATCATGAGCCAACCAGCGCAATGCCCGACTGGGAGAAGTCTGGCGAAGTTTATTCCGAATGCTGGACTTTCCTCCGGGAAGAGTTTGGTTCATGCTGTCCCAAACTATAGGGCCATGATGGGTGTAGGTGACAGTATCATAAAAGGTTTCCTCACCGCGAATTTTAATTTTTTCAACTTTTTTGGTAGTTGAATGCCAACGGTTATTATACCAATATTCATTTTTTTGCCCATCTCTGAATTGGATATCATACCAGTCCATCACATCATCGTAGCCATTGGTGAACCCCCAGGAAATATGATCATTGAAACCAAGAATAATTCCCGGGGCACCAGGTAGAGTAACCCCCATTACATTCATAGTGGGACATCGTAAATGCATCGCATACCAGATGGAGGGTAAACTCAGCCCTAAATGAGGATCATTAGCCAGAATGGCATTTCCTGATTGAGTACGGGAACCATGTACTGCCCAGTTATTGCTGCCAATTCCTTCCTGTTCTCCCATTGGAAATAAAAAGGTAGAATTCGATAATTCCCTGATAAATAAATCTGTTGTATCTGCCTGAGTATGGTATAGGGAGGCAGGTTTAAGAATATCACCCATTTGAAAATTAAACTCAGTACCCCGGGGGATAATGGGTTCAAAATCTTTGGGGAAGATGGGAAAGAGTTCATTTACGATCTCCAATCCAAAATCATTCAACAGACGAGTATACACCAGATCGGTACTGCGGCCTGTGAGCATCCACGCCATATATTTGAGGAGCAGACTGGTTTTCAGAGGTGTCCAGGGTTCGGGAGCGTAATCCAGTATTTTATATTCCAGTGGATAGTCCTGGGGATTGAGTGATTCAATATAAGCATTCACCCCTCTGGTAAATGCAAGTAGATTAAAATATACAGGGTCTTTTTTCATCTCAACCAATCCCTTTTCTGCACCGTGAACCATACCAATCCGCCTTTGAAAGCGGTCATAGGGGAGGGCTTTCTCTCCGATAATTTCGCTTAACCTTCCACCGGCTGCATGGGTTTGGAATTCCATCTGCCATAGACGGTCAAATGCCATAACATAGCCCTGAGTAAAGTAAAGGTCTTCCTCATTTTCAGCAAAAATATGGGGAATACGCAGGGAATCAAATACAATGTGAACAGGGGATTTAAGCTGTAGGTCGTTGATATCTAAGCGGTGGATGTCATCACTGCCCACCAGGGAGAGGTAACCATGGAAAGGATCTAAAAATTTACCCAATGGAGGTACGTTTCCAATTCGGGTATTAAGTACCCAGAAAAGGCAAAGGGTTAAAAAGGGTAAAATCAAAAATCGTAGTTTAGTCAAAATAATTCTGTGATTGAGGTAAAATCTAAAGTTAGATGTTATTTGAATAAAATCAAATTTTAAAATATACTATGGTACAGAAACACTTCAAATCGATACGGACAAAATTAATTATGTATTAATTTTATTTAGCAGCTCAACCGGTTGAATGATTGAAGAATGGCTATACCTTTAGGACAACAGCTAATCATCAAACGTAGAAATTTTTTATGTGAATTCTCACAATAAGTGTTTAACTGTTCCGTGGTGTTATAATAAGAACGACATCAATCAATGGTGTATATTGATGAAAAGATGTCACCTCCTTAGTAAAGATCGCTGTAATTTTCCTCTCCTCATGGCTCGCATTTCTGAACAGATAATTGAACAAATTCGCAGCACGGCAGATATAATAGAAGTAGTATCCGGCTATGTTGATCTGAAAAAAAAGGGCAGAAACTTTTTCGGACTCTGTCCCTTTCATGGTGAAAAAACACCCTCCTTTTCGGTAAATCCTCAACGGCAGATATATAAATGCTTTGGCTGTGGTGCCGGAGGTGGTTCCATAAATTTTATCATGGCAATCGAAAATTTGGGATTTGTAGAAGCAGTAAAACAATTAGCGGATCAATATGGCATTGATCTGCAACTTGAGGAAACACCAGGGCATTCACAGGATATCATCAGTCAATTATTTGATATACATGAAAAAGCTTCCATTTATTATTTGAAAAACCTGGGAAAAGATGAGGGTGTGAAAGTCCTGAAGCATTTAGAAGATCGTGGACTCACCCGTGAAACTATTAAAAAATTTAAATTGGGGTACAGTCCCAATCATAAAGATGTGCTGTTAAAACTCTTCCGGGAGGCAGGAATCAGTGGTGATGCCTTAAAACAGTCCGGACTATTCATTGACACTAAATACGGTTATATGGACCGCTTCCGCAGCCGAATCATGTTCAGTATTTTTAATACATCAGGAAAGGTTACTGCTTTTGCCGGCAGGGTCTATAACAATAATGACCCGGCAAAATATGTGAATTCTCCTGAAACCGCTATATATTTCAAAAGTAAAATTCTTTATGGGCTTCATGAAAGTAAAACGGCTATTCGAGATGCAGGGTCAGCCATAGTGGTTGAAGGCTACCTTGACTTTCTCCAACTTTACCAGGCAGAAATACATAATATTGTGGCAGTATCCGGAACAGCATTCACTGACGACCATGCCATTCAATTGAAGCGTTTCTGCAATGAAGTCACCCTGGCCTATGACGGTGACAAAGCAGGAATTGCAGCTGCTATCCGGGCAGGATATGTGCTGCTAAGATCTGGTATTACCCCAAAAATTGTAACCCTACCTGAAGGAATGGACCCTGATGACTGGGTGAAACAAGAAGGTCCTCAACCCTTTTTAACTGCTGTAGAAAAGGCCGGACAGCTTCTACCCTTCCACCATCAGCATTATACAGGTGACCTCCAAACCAATGCAGGTAAGTCTGCCTTTATCAATGAAGTTATTTTGGAACTTGTGCAGATTAAAGATCCTGTAAACCGCGAACTGAATGCGCGCAGCCTCAGTGACTTAATGGGAGTGAGTACTGACTCTATTTTCCATACTTTGCAGTCCTCATTAAACCGTAAAGACCGTCAGGCTGAGTTTAGAAAAAAGGAAGAAGGTTCCAATTTAGTTCAACGGGAAAAAACACAATTGTTGGAAAATGATTTATTACGGCTATGCTTTGTTAAAGATGAAAAAATCCGGTTATATCTTTTTGAGTTTGTGAAAAAGGAGTGGTTTACCTCCAAACAGACTCAGGATATTTTTGAGAAAGTTTATATCCATTTGCATTCAAAAAACACTCCGGAGGCAGGGATAGTTATGGACGAATTGAAGGAGGAGAAAGACAGAAGGCTTCTTGCTGACTTGCTTTTTGATTTGGATAATCTGAATTCAACTATGGAAAATGCCAGAGAATGTGTTCTTCGTATGGAGAAAAACTGGATAAATACTCAAATTGATGCATTGAGGGAAGTACTTAAAAATTCTGAGTCTTCCGGAAAGGATCCTCTCCCTGTTATGAAAGAAATTGAAGCATTTCAATTAAAAAAGAAAGAATTAAGAATTCATGTTTCTGATAAGTAACCGATTTTTTCTATTAATTGTCAGTCTGGTTTTTTACAGCTGCAAAAAGGAATCTACTCAACTAATTACCAATCTCCCCCCGGACTTACCGACTCCCTTATTTAAGTTAAATTTGTCCAGTTTTGATTCAGGAAGTAATTTACAAACGGTGACTATATATTGGTCTGAGGGTGATGGTGCAGCCATTCTCACCGATATAAGTTCGGGGAATTCCATCAATCAAACGGGGAATTCTTATACTTTTACTGATATGTTTCCCGGTGAGTTCAGGGATATAGAGGTAAGGGTTGAGAAGGAGAGCATAACCTACACCGATACGATTCAAATATTTACTCGCCCGGTATTTGCTGTTTATTCTTTCAAAATGGAGATGGAGGTTGTGAAAGAAGGAAATGGGATCTGGGATGAAAATGAAACCTACACTGATCTTGATGCAAATGGAGTTTGGAATGAGGGTGAGCCTTTTACAGATAAAAAATTCAATAAGTATAAACGTATTCTAAGTTGGTTTCCAACTCCTGAAAAACCGGAAAATTTTTCAAAATACACTTTATTCAGAGCAGAGAAAAATAATGCAGATGAATTGCTTGATCCATCATCCTGCGACAATTGTGTAAAACTGGGAGATTTTTCTTTTACCGACAGTACCTATATTGATTCAATGGTACAGGAAACTCCAGGGGACTTTTCATTCTACTACCTTTTAGAAACCTGGGCAGGAGCTTTTAAACGCAGCAGTTTTATTTATAATTATACAGACTTTTCAAAACCCTCAAAAGTTTCCATTTCCTCCTCAGATGTCACCACTAACAGAGAAGGATATATCCAGGCATCCTGGACACCGGGAACAATGAGCAAATATTTCTACCAATATGAAATTTGGAGATCTCCCGATAGCGATCAGACGAATGGATACCGGATGGCAGTAATCCCCGACCAAAATATTGACCATTTCATGGACAGAAACGCAGGCAGCGGGACAACCTTCTATTATTCTGTAGCAGTGGTGGATGTTAACGGAAGGCGACAATACAGTAATTATGTTGCCGGGTGGTCGCTGCCATGAGAAAAATAATAGGTTTTCTTCCCATACTGCTGGTTTCCTGTATTGATTTGGTAACCCAATCAAACCTTTACAACAGCCTTCTGTTCAAAGGGGGAAGCTGGATGGAAACCAATCGTTTGGACAGCCTGAAACTGGGCGGTGGAGATTTTACCCTGCAGTTTTGGGTATCAGGCGGGGAATTGAATGTTTCAGAAGCTCCGGCACTTTTTTCCATTATAGATGAAAACAATAGTACAAAATTGGCATTTTTCAGAGATGCAGGAAATCCGGAATATGGTACTACCGTTGTAAACTCTCAGGTTATTTCTACACAATTAACGGGGGTAGATTGGTCAAAAGCGAATGAATTTCATTTGTTCTCCTTTTTCTTTTCTGATACAGGGGGATATAGATTTTTGGTAAACGATACTGAGTTTTCCACTTCAGCGGAAAAAAGCATAGATGTCTCTGGTGCTACCCTTGCGATAGGAGCTATGGCGAATGAGTCCAGAACCATTTTGGAGAATTTCTGGTATGGCTATATTGATGAAGTGCGTCTTTGGAATACTCCTCTGGCAGACAGCACCATTCAATTTCAGACGCAGCATCCCAATAAATTTGGAGATTATTACCGGTATTCCTATTATGATTCACTGGTTGCTCTGTGGAGATTCAATCTGGAAAAACCCCAACCCACCATCGAAGATGAGTCAGATTTTAATAATCATGGTACCATTTATACTAAGTCGGGATACAGTATAGAATTGTCAAAATCAGGTGCTAATTAAAATTGTCATTTTCTTCCCGAATTACATTGAAATCCCTTTAAATTTGCAACCCTTCCAAATTAGGAAAACAAGTAAATTTATATCTGTGCTAGATGGGGAGCTAGCGGTTCCCTGTAACCTGAAATCCGCTTATGCAGGATTGAATGCCGGTAGAAGGGTTTTGCTGAATATGAAATGGGATATAAGCGGTGATGAAAGTTTCAGCTTTACGCAATAATCCTGTTTTTAATCCCGTCAGGTCCGGGAGGAAGCAGCGGTAGAAATTTGGTTTATGTGCCGTAAATTCCTGGAACCGAGCTGGCTGTATTTCAGATCATTTGACCAGAAAACACAACTGCCGGTGCACAGATTCTTTTTTATTCTATGAGTTATCAGGTATTATCACGAAAATGGAGACCCCAACGCTTTGATGAAGTGGTGGGACAGATCCATGTAACCCGTACATTGCAAAATGCAATGAGCATGGACAGAGTTGCACACGGGTATATTTTTGCAGGTCCCAGAGGAGTGGGGAAGACGACTACAGCCCGAATTCTTGCCAAAGTCCTCAACTGTGAACAGGTACAGGATAATAATCCCTGTAGTACCTGTTCCACCTGTGTGGAAATAACACAGGGCAGCAGCCTGGATGTGCAGGAATTAGATGGTGCCTCCAACCGCGGGATTGATGAAATCAGAGAATTAAGGGAAGCAGTAAAATATCCCCCCGGCAAAGGGAAATATAGAATATATGTTATTGATGAAGTACATATGCTCACTGGCCCTGCCTTCAATGCTTTACTAAAAACTCTGGAAGAGCCACCACCCCATGTGATTTTCATAATGGCAACCACAGATTCCCATAAAGTTCCTGCCACTATTTTATCCAGAACCCAACGATTCGATTTTAAATCCATTGCTCAAAATGAAATTGAAGCATTTCTCCAAAAAATATTGGAAAGTGAAAATCAGAAGTTTGATCCTGAAAGTATAAAACTTATCGCCCAAAAAGGCGGAGGCAGTCTTCGGGATGCCCTGAGTCTTTTAGATCAAATCATTGCTTATGCTGAAGATGGACTTGATCTGGATACCGTTCGGGATGTTCTGGGAGTTATTGATGAAAATGTATTTTTAGATTTTCTGCAGCAGATTCAAAACCATGATAGTAAAACTCTAATTATGAGCCTGAACAATTTGGTGAGTGAGGGTGTTGCCATCTCTGACCTCATTTCAGGATTAAATGAATTTTTCAGAAATTGTATGCTGCATATTTCCGGTGTTCCCCAAAGTCATTTTTCCAAACAAAGTGTAGAATGGTTGGAAAATCATTGTACTCTGAGTAATACCGACTTTTTGAGGATGCTGGACTTATCCTTGCAATATGAATCAAACCTGAAATTTATGCAGCAACCTCTCATTTCTCTGGAAGCACTTTTCATAAAATTTGCCCTGCTGGATTCAAGTATCCACATTTCACAGGTATTATCAGGGAATTCTCCTCCAAATATCCAGGTCAAAAAGCCTGTATCAAAGGTATCAAGCATTTCTGAACCGACTCCTGCTACAAAATCAATTCCTCCCAAGAATCCTGCACCTGAAAAGGCGGAAACCAGTGAACCACCCCAGCAACCAATTGAAAAGCCACCGGTAGAGCAGGAATCTAAAACTGAACTAAATACAAAACAAACTCCCCGCTTAGAAGATATCAGGCAGGCATGGCAAACTATCATGAAATCTCTGGAGGAAAAGAATTCAAAGATTGCTCATTTTCTTGAAGAAGCACATTTAAAGGCATTTGAAGATACTATCCTCCATATTGAAATCATTAACGGACATCGCTTTCATGTAAAAACTTTAGAGAAGGATACTTCTTTAATTGAGTCCGTTTTAACGGAATATTTTAAACAGAATTTCAAAGTAAAGTTCCACATTGAAGAAAGCAGTGCAATTAAAACTGAAAAGAAAAAACCTGAAAGTTCGGAACATCCCTTATTTACACAGGTAATAGAAACATTTGAAGGTGAAATAATCAGATAGGAGACAAGATGATACCAAAAGGCGGAATGGCAAAAATGATAAAGAAGGCTCAGGAATTACAGAGTCAGATGGAAAAAGCCCAGGCGGAGTTAAACGCAATTGAAATTGAAGGTCAGGCTGGCGGTGGTATGGTTACTGCCAAAGTGAATGGCCATAAAGAAATGGTGGCATTAGATATCGATCCTGAAATTCTGGAAGAAGATAAGGAAATGATAGAAGATATGATAATGGCTGCAGTAAACCAGGCTTTGCAGAACGCAGGGAAAGCAGCCGAAGAAAAAATGAATTCAGTGACTGGCGGCATGATGGGGAAAATGAAACTTCCAGGGATGTAATGAAAGGATTGCCTGCCACCTTAGTAAAAGTGATTGAATCCTTTACTAAATTTCCCGGTATTGGAAAAAAGACAGCACACCGGCTGGGATTGCATGTTTTAAAATCCAATTCTGTTGAAATTGAAGCATTTGCACAGGCATTGCTGGATGTGAAAAGTAAAATAAATACCTGTGCATCCTGCCATAATATTGCAGAGGACAATTTATGTGAAATTTGTTCTGACCAATCTAGGGACAATTCTATTCTCTGTGTTTGTGAAGAACCGCCTGATATTTATCTCTTGGAAAAAACAGGCTTTAGCGGAGTTTATCATGTTCTGGGTGGATTATTAGCCCCTCTTGACGGCATTGGTCCGGAGAACCTGAATATTGATTCCCTCCTTGAAAGAGCAGAAAAGGCGTCGGAGGTCATCATTGCCACAGATGCCAGTGTTGAAGGAGATACTACTGCCTTGTATCTTTCCCAAATTTTGCAGAATCTACCCATAAAGATAACCCGGTTAGCAAGGGGGCTTCCTGTAGGAGGCCATTTAGAATATGTAGATGATGCTACCCTTACAAAATCCATTAATAATCGAGTAGAAATGGCGGAAGAAGTATGAACTTCAGGTGGCTGCCTAATTTTCTTACCTTTACCAGAATATTACTGGTTCCTGTATTTCTATATTGTCTTTTTGCAGATTTCAGCCATGGGAAACTATTGGCCATAATTGTTTTTATTTTGGCATCTGTAACTGATGCTTATGACGGCATTTTAGCACGGAAATATAATAATGTATCAAAATTTGGAACCTTTCTTGATCCCTTAGCTGATAAATTTCTGGTACTCTCAGCTTTTTATGGATTCATGTTTCTACCCGTACTTTCCACAACGGTAAAACTCTGGATGATCATCCTCATTTCGTTCCGGGATATATTAGTTACCATTTTACGAACCCTCATGGAATATAAAGGGGTTACTATGATCACCAGTAAACTGGGGAAATTTAAAACCTCGTTGCAAATACTCACCATCACGGTCATTTTAATTTTTCTCATATTAAAATCCTACCAGGTAGAGTTGCCTGATTTGACTGCTGTTTCTACCACACTGTATGTATTAATGGTGCTTACCACTGCTATAACCTTTTACACCGGATTGCACTATTTCTATCATAATTATAAAACATTAGGGAATCTCTTCTTTAACCGATGAACCTCTGGTACACGGTTGCCACTTTGTTTTCCGTTGGTAAAGCACCGATAGCACCGGGATTAGCCGGCAGTCTGGTAACCCTGATTCTCTGGTATTTCCTTCCTTTAAACTGGGTAGTTCAAGGTGTGGTTATTGTATTTCTCCTGCTTATTGGAGTTTTGGCATCGGGGAAAGCAGCAGAGTTAAAAGGGGATCATGACCCGTCAGAAGTAGTCATTGATGAAGCTGCAGGTATGGGGATTGCCCTATTTATGCTGCCCCATTCCTTTGGTCTTTATGCAGGGGCATTGATTTTATTTAGAATTTTCGATGTATTAAAACCATCCTTTATCCACCGCTCTCAGAAACTTCCTGGTGGTTGGGGAATCATGATAGATGATGTCCTCGCCGGTTTATTTACTCTTTTTTTAATAAGCGGAATTCAAACCCTCATTTGAATGCTGCTATTCTTACCATCGGTGATGAATTGTTACAAGGATTCACCGTTGATACCAACTCCTCTTGGTTGGGTCAGACATTGCTGCCTTATGACATTCAAATCAGTGGGAAAATTTCCGTTGGTGATGATTTAAGTTCCATTAAAACCCAGGTACAGCATCTCATTGACTGCCAAATTGACTTTTTATTTGTTACCGGAGGCTTAGGTCCTACCCATGATGATATCACCAAAGAAGCCTTCCGCCAATTATTTAACGATGAGTACTATTTAGATGAAGAATATTATCAACTGCTAAAAAACCGCTTTGAAAAACGAATAAAAAAAATGCCTGCTAATAATAAAACGCAGGCAATGGTTTTAAAGCAGGCTGATCCCATACCAAATGAAAAGGGGTCGGCGTTAGGATTACATTATTACAAAGAGGACACCCATATTTTTATCATGCCCGGTGTTCCCGGTGAAATGAGGGCAATGGTAGAAAATCATATCATTCCCAATTATTTTACAAAAACCCCGCTGCCAAGGCAGGTCACCATTAATACAGCAGGAGTAATGGAAAGTAAATTGGCAGAACAGGTTCAGTCATTAATTGAGGAATACAAAAACTCCTTTAAGTTTGCTTTTCTTCCTCATTATACCGGGGTATCATTTCGCATTAATCAGTTAGATAACTCTGCTGATTTGTCTCTGGTAACAGAAAAATTTTCCAAAGCAATGGCTCCTTTTGCTTTTGGACTAAATGAGGAAAAATTGGAAGGGGTGCTGGGACAGATTTTACAGAAGAAGAATCTTACCATTGCAACTGCAGAATCCTGCACAGGCGGGCTTATCGGCAAACGTCTCACTGATGTGGATGGCAGTTCAAGCTACTTTGCAGGAACGGTTACGGCTTATTCAAATGCTGTGAAACAGACGGTATTGGGAGTATCGGCAGAAACTTTGGATAAATGTGGCGCAGTCAGTGAAGAGGTTGCGTTGGAAATGGCAAAGGGGATTCGTGAGAAATTTGGTACTGATATAGGGCTTGCAACCACTGGCATTTCCGGTCCTTCAGGTGGTACTGAACTGAAGCCTGTTGGTTTAGTGTATATCGCCATTATTACTCCGTATTTATCTAAAGTTAAGAAGTATAATCTAAATTTTGGCAGGAAAATTCACAGAGAAATGACGGCAACAGCCGCCCTGAACATTACCCGGCTTTCATTAAATGATTGATAACTCAAAGAGGGTGTTTGTAGGTATCCCTGTTCCAAGAGAAATTCATAAACTCCTACCAGTAATAAAGGAATGCCTGCAGCCTTTCAACGACTCCCTTCGGTGGCTGCCTGAGAAAAATCTGCATATAACGCTTTCCTTTCTTGGTTCAGTTCCCGTTTCACAGATTCAAGAATTATGTGAAAAATTAGACTCATCCCTAAAATCCGGATACTTCCCCTTAGAAATTATAGGAAGCGGTGTATTTCCCGTTCCATCTGCCCCCAAAATTTTCTGGTTAGGGACAGGGAAAGGAAACACTGCATTGGAAAAATTACATCTTGAGGTCAATCATGCAACAGCCACCTTTAAAGAAACAGGGCGAAAAACAAAATTTTCACCACACATTACGATTGCAAGAACAAAAGGGAACCCTGGGAAAATTGATGCTTTACCTTTTTTGAACATTGTATATTCACCCGTTGAATTTATGATTAATTCAATCAATTTGTATGAGAGTGAATTGATGCCAGGTGGTTCTCAATACACTGTACTAAACGAGTTCCCTTTAAACTGATAAGGAGAGGATAATTCCATGGATATACAGCAAAAAGACAAAACATTAGACTTAGCCATTTCTCAAATTGAAAAACAATTCGGCTCCGGAGCTATCATGCGCATGGGTGAACACCCTATAATAAAACTAGACTCCATTTCAACTGGTTCTATTTCCTTAGATGCTGCCATCGGAATTGGTGGTGTACCACGGGGGAGGATTATCGAAATTTATGGTCCGGAGTCATCTGGTAAAACTACTTTAACCCTGCACATTGTAGCTGAAGCACAAAAAGCAGGTGGCTACGCAGCATTCATTGATGCAGAACATGCCTTAGACCCTGAATATGCCAAAAAACTGGGTGTTGATACAGAAAAATTATTGATATCCCAGCCGGATACTGGTGAGCAGGCATTGGATATTGCAGAAACACTGGTTCGCAGCGGTGCACTTGATGTGATTGTCATTGATTCTGTAGCTGCCTTGGTACCCAAAGCAGAGTTGGATGGTGATATGGGGGACACCCATGTGGGGTTGCAGGCACGGCTTATGTCTCAGGCATTGAGAAAATTAACAGGAACGGTATCAAAATCCAGAACGGCTGTCATTTTTATTAATCAGATCAGACATAAAATCGGAGTTATGTTTGGCAGCCCTGAAACTACCACGGGAGGTAACGCTCTCAAATTTTATTCCTCTCTGCGGTTGGATATCCGCCGTATTGCTCAAATTAAAGATGGAGATTCAGTCATTGGAAACCGTACCAGAGTAAAGGTCGTAAAAAACAAGGTTGCACCTCCATTTAAGAATACAGAATTTGATATCATGTACGGAGAGGGAATTTCCTTCGAAGGAGATTTGTTAGACTTAGCCGTTCAGGCTGAAGTTGTAAATAAAACCGGTGCGTGGTTTTCCTTTAATAATGAGAAAATTGGACAGGGCAGAGAAAATGCAAAACGCTATCTGAAAGAAAATGAAAAAGTGGAAACAGAAATTGAAGCAGCGGTGAAAGCATTTATGGGAATTGAAGTTGAAAATTAACTGATTCTGCCATAACTGTCCCTGAAAAAAGATATAATTGTCTTTATATTCTGTCTTTTATCGAGAGTTTCTATCGTCGTAAATTTCCTACCTGACCTTTTGGCGGAGGAAAAACCTTTTAATGGAGAAATCTATGAAATACCTATATCTATGTCTATTGACAGCAATGTCGTTTGGCCAGCAATTATTCATTTCAGAATATATTGAAGGCAGCAGTAATAACAAAGCTCTTGAAGTTTATAATCCAACAGGAAGCACAGTTGATCTAACCGGTTACCAACTTTGGCGTATTGCCAACGGAGGTGATTGGGCAGAAGGAGCAGGTAATGCAGTTGACCTTGCCGGTTATACCATTGCAGCAGGTGATGTATTTGTAATCTGTAATTCCCAGATAGCAGATGAATATTCTGCCCCTTGTGATGTGTTAGGAACAGACATAACCTATTACAATGGTGATGATGCAGTTGGGCTTGCCTTAAACGGTACCCTCATTGATGCCATAGGAGAAGAAGGCGATGACCCGGGAACCGCCTGGGATGTAGCCGGTGTCACCAATGGAACCAAAGAACATACCCTTGTTCGGAAAATGTCCGTTACCCAAGGGAATATCGATTGGGCATCCTCTGCAGGGACTGATGGAAACAACTCTGAAAGGGTGGTGTTTGATCAAAATACTTTTGACTATTTAGGCTCTCATTCTGAACTGGGAGATGTAGAAGGTTGTACCGACCCCACCGCTGCTAATTATAATCCCAGCGCTACTGCTCCCTGTAACGGAGACAATAGCTGTTGTGAGTATGCTTCCGAAATTTCTATTTTTGACATTCAATATACAGATGTGCAGGGAGATTATTGTTATGAATCCACTTATGATCAACAATATGTGACCACTTCCGGAGTTATTACTGCAGTAAAACCGGGAACCAGCCCCAATTTCTATCTTCAGGATTTCGCCTATGATACCTATGCAGGAATCTATGTGTTTGATAATGCCTGGTCACCTGTGTTGGGGGATGCAATTACCGTTACGGCCCAAGTATCAGAGTATTACAGTTTTACCGAATTAACTGCTATTACTTCTTATGCTGTGAACTCTAGCGGTAATGCTGTTACCGCAAAAAATGTGAGTACCGGGGACTTAAATTCCTGCTCTGCTACCAGTGAAGGGTTAGAAGGCATGCTGGTACGGCTTAACAATGTTACCGTCACCCAGGAAGTAAATGAATATGGTGAATGGTATGTGGATGATGGCAGCGGTGCCTGCCAAATTGATGATGCCATGTTTGACGGAGAGTGGATTAATCCAACAACTGGTCAGCAATTTGATGCCATTATAGGGGTTGTGGATTATGCTTATAGTTCTTTTGGGGTACTCCCCCGTACTATGAGTGATATTACTCTGGACTCTACTCAACCTGTTGCTAATGCAGGCGGTGATCAGGTTGTGGTACCCGGTTCTTATGTTACTTTAGATGGTACAGCAAGTTCTGACCCCAATGGAAGTATCATTGCCTATGAATGGACACAGTTATCTGGAACCACAGTAACTCTTTCAGATGAAGAGGCTGCCGTAACTTCTTTTACTGCTCCTTCTGGTGCCGGTGATCTGGTTTTTAAGTTATCTGTTTTTGATAATGACTTTAACGAAGCCACAGATGAAATTACCATTACCATTTCTGAACCTATTACCCTGCAGGATATCCAATGCCCTGCCGATCTGGAACAGGGAGAATATTGTTATGAAACTTCCATGCATGGAGAGACAGTGA
>CAZKEL010000034.1:0-27474 GCA_964551815.1 uncultured bacterium | reverse complement strand
GGCATTTTCCCTGTAATTGCCTGAACATATATTACTTTGGAAGAATTTATTTCTTGATTTAAATAGGGATCAATTTGTTGAATGAGAGTCGTCTTACCACATCCTGCTTCACCAACAACTTCTACTGTTTTTGGCTCATGTATATGAGAAAATTGTGTGAGGATTTTTTGTAAGACTTTGGTTCTTGGGACGATTACTTTTTCCATTTAATGTGGGGTTTTCTGGTTAATTAATTTCTTTGTTTTATTTGGTACATTTTTCACTTTTCATTTTTCATTAAAATCCCTTCATTCGCCAACTCATCAGCCCGTTCGTTTTCAGGATGTCCGCTGTGTCCTTTTACCCATTTCCAGTGGATGTGATGCTTTTGGACTTCTCTGTCCAGCTTCTGCCACTGGTTTTTATTTTTCACCGGTTTCTTATTGGCAGTTTTCCAGTTTTTCTTTTTCCAGGTATGTATCCATTCTGTAATGCCGTTTTTCACATAGTTTGAATCAGTGGTGATTATGACGCTGCATGGGCGGGTTAAGGATTTCAATGCTTCTATGACAGCCGTGAGTTCCATGATGTTATTGGTGGTTTCAGGGGAGTATCCCTTCAACTCTTTTTCATGATCGCCGTACCTTAAAATAGCACCCCAACCTCCGGGGCCGGGATTTCCCTTACAAGCGCCGTCTGTGAATATGTGAACGGTTTTATCTGATTTTTCCATATTAAAATCTATCACGAAAAATATCTGGCGGAAAACAAAAACCCCTGCAAGAAAAATCCTGCAGGGGCTTGGAGGAGAAAACGAGAGTTCGTTTTATACTACTTCAGTTTCAAACTGTTCTTCTTCTGTACTGCCTTTCATGGCAGTTGTAGATGCCTGTCCCTGTGTTACCGTATTTTGGACAGCATCAAAATAGCCGGTACCTACAAAGGCCTGATGCTTTGCTGCACGGAATCCATGTACTTCATTGGCGAATTCCTTTTCCTGAAGCTGTGAATATGCCCACATACCGTTTTCCTTATAGGCTTTGGAAAGTTCAAACATTCCCATATTCAAACTATGCCAGCCTGCAAGGGTGATAAACTGGTATTTGTAGCCCATTTTATAGAGTTCTTCCCGGAAGTTTTTCATAGTTTCTTCATCCAGATTCTCCTTCCAGTTGAAGGATGGAGAGCAATTATAGGCCAGCATCTGATTGGGATATTTTTCATGAATGGCATCAGCAAACCGCTGGGCTTCTTCCAGATTTGGTTTGGCAGTTTCACACCAGAGCAGATCGGCAAAAGGAGCATAACTGAGACCCCGGTCAATGGCTTGGTCTAAACCGTTATTCACGTAGTGAAAACCTTCAGGTGAACGCTCTCCGGTGGTGAACTTCTTATCTCTTTCATCTGAGTCAGAAGTTAACAGGTTGGCTGCATTGGCATCAGTTCTAGCAATGATAAAGGTGGAGGTACCCATCACGTCTGCAGCCAGCCGGGCGGCAATCAGTTTATTCACAGCTTCCTGTGTGGTAACTAATACTTTGCCGCCTAAGTGACCGCATTTCTTTGCAGAGGAAAGCTGATCTTCATAATGTACCACGGAGGCACCTGCTTTGATCATGTGCTTCATGAGTTCGAAGGCATTCAGATTTCCACCGAATCCTGCTTCAGCATCAGCAATAATGGGAACCATCCAGTCTATGCTGTCATCCCCTTTCTGCCAATGAATTTCATCTGTACGCAGAAGAGAATTATTAATTTTTTCAACTAATTTTGGTACAGAGTCCACAGGGTAAAGGCTCTGATCGGGATACATGGTTCCTGCGGTGTTATTGTCCCCTGCTACCTGCCAGCCTGAACAGTAGATGGCTTTCAAACCTGCCTGCACTTCCTGTACTGCCTGATTTCCTGTAACAGCACCTAAAGCACAAACGGGGTCTCCGGAATTCAACAGGTTCCAAAATTTTTCAGCACCCTGTTTTGCCAGAGTATGTTCAATGTTTACAGAGCAACGAAGGTTGACTACTTCTTCAGCAGTGTAAGGTCTTTCAACTCCTGCCCAGCGGGGATTATCATTCCAGTCTTTTTCTAATTGTTTTACTTGTTCCTGTCGGTTCATTTTTATGTCCTTTTTATAGTTGATTATATGCGGGTATGGTTAAAAATTCATCAAAGGCATTTTTATGGATCATGTCACTAAACAACTCTGCTGCCATTTTAAATTTGCCGGACTGAAAGCGTACAGCTCCCACTTCATTTTGGATAACCTCCAATTCTTCAGTGAGCCAGTTTTCAAATCGTTCTGTAGTGACAGTCGTGCCATTGGTGAGATTGGCTTCATGATTGATCCATTGCCATAGCTGCGCCCTGGATATTTCAGCAGTGGCAGCATCTTCCATTAGATGATAAAGGGGTACACATCCGTTTCCGCGAAGCCAGGCTTCCACATATTGAATGCCTACACGAATGTTAGCCCGAACACCATCTTCAGTTATATCACCAGATGGAACTTTTAATAAATCTGCTGCAGTAACTGAGACATCCTCACGAAGATTTTGTATTTGGTTTGGCTCTGGCATGACGGAATTGAACGCATCCAATGCGATGGGAGATAACCCGGGATGAGCAATCCAGGTGCCATCATGGCCTGCACGGGCTTCCCGCTCCTTGTCTTCCTTTACTTTGCTCATGGCAGCCTCATTTGCTTCCTGATCATTCTTAATGGGAATTTGAGCAGCCATTCCTCCCATAGCATGGGCACCTCTTTTATGGCAGGTCTGCACCAGAAGATTTACATAGGATTTGAGGAAGTGACGATCCATAGTCACCTGTGATCTATCGGGGAGGACACAGTCTGCATGGTTTCTGAATTTTTTAATGAAACTGAAGATATAATCCCATCTGCCACAATTGAGTCCCGCAGAATGTTCCCTCAATTCATAAAGGATTTCATCCATTTCAAAAGTAGCCAGGATGGTTTCAATAAGTACGGTAGCTTTAATAGTACCGCGGGGGATGCCCATTTCATCCTGTGCCATATTGAAGATGTCATTCCATAACCGAGCTTCCAAATGGCTTTCCATTTTTGGCAGATAGAAGTAAGGTCCGCTGCCATTTTTGGTTAAGGTTTTGGCATTATGATAAAAATACAATGCAAAATCAAAAATACTGGCAGACATATTTACACCATCCACCTGTACATGTTTTTCCTCCAGATGCCAACCACGGGGGCGTACCATCAAAGTGGCAGGAGTATCACAGAGTTCATAAAATTTCCCATTGGGATTGGTAAAAGTAATAGTCCTGTTGACGGCATCTTTCAGATTGATTTGACCATCAGCAATATTTTCCCAGGTAGGGGAGTTTGAATCTTCAAAGTCTGCCATGAAAACTTTCACACCACTGTTTAAGGCGTTGATGATCATCTTGCGGTCAACAGGGCCGGTAATTTCCACTCTGCGGTCCTGAAGATCCTGGGGAACCGGTGCAACTTTCCAATCACCACTACGGATAGCTTCTGTATCTGCTAAAAAGTCCGGTTTGACACCCTTGTCCAATTCTTCCTGCCGCTTTTGGCGGTTATTCAAAAGTTCCAGACGGGTAGTGTTAAAATTAATGTGCAGCTTTGCCGCGAATTGCAGGGCATCCTCGGTGAGAATTTCACCATAGCCGTCCTTTATACTGCCTGATACCTTCACAGCATATTTTTCTAATGTATTTTGAATTTCCATGCAATTTTCCTCATTTATAGATTTTATCCCCATTCGGGATAGAAAAAATACTATGAGTACATTTGAGAAAATAAGTAAATTTTACAATAGAAATTTTACAATGTAAATTTTACAATCTATGGACATCACCTCATCCATCGCCAGAAAAACACACTTTTTAGGGTCTAAAATCCGCAGTCTGAGAAAACAGAGCGGACTTACCCTTGAAGATTTATCTGTAAGATGTATTCAAATTGATGCACAGACAGCGCCGTCAGTGTCTTATCTGTCTCTCATTGAAACAGGAAAACGGATTCCTTCTGAAGGACTGCTGAAATTATTTGCGAATATTTTCCAGAAGGAAATAGAATGGTTTTTGGATGATAATATCCAAATTGAGGGAGGAAAGCAGGAGCAGTCCGGTAGTAAGGGGGCATCTTTTTCACTGGAGCCAAAATTTTTGTTTTCTGATAATTTGCTGCAGACTTCCATTCCTGAATTGTTGTCTCAAACAGGAACAAATGGCAGACAGTTTGCTCATATTCTCATCCGCTCTTATCAGGAAAAGCACCAAAATCAGTTTCCTGACATCGAAAGAGCAGCAGAGGAAATTGGTCAGAAACGCTTTCCACTGAGTATTCAGGATATTTTGGACCTCTACAAAAAAGTAGATTTGAAGGTTAAATTTTTCCAGAGAGATCCATTTGTTACCCAAAATGATTCAGGTCATGAAATCCGTACTTTGTTTCGATCTTTTTTTGACCCGCCGAATACTGTCATTTTAAACCGCCAGTTAGAATTGGAACCTCGCAGAATGAAATATGATCTCTCTGCCTATTTAGGGCATAAAGTCCTGCATAACGGTGATGGGTTGGTTTCCAGCCATGCCACCGGAGGAGAACTGGGAGGTTCACCACAGCCGGACAGCCAAACGGAGGACAGGGTTCGGCAGGAAGATATTCTCTACGCCTGGCGGAATTTTGAATGCAGTTTCTTCGCCGGAGCGTTATTATGCCCCCGCCAACCCTTCCGACATTACCTTGCCCGGGAAGCCTATAATGTGCATGCCTATGATAAAATTGATCTTACTGCAGGAGTGTATATGCGCAGAATGACCTGTGTATCTCCCTATAAGCATTGGCATTATTTTGATGCGTTTCAGCCGGGATTTCTTCGTGCAGTGTATCGGGGAAATGGCATTCCCATGCCCTGGGGAAATATGCGGATGGGGATGGATCCCTGCCGGCAATGGGCAGTATTCCGTCTGCTGGATCAGCCACAAATAAAAAAACCGCTGACACAATTATCGCTCCTCATTGCAGGAGATGATCTTCATCTCTATTCCTGTGTATCTCAAAGAATTAAAGATGCAGCAAAAAATTCCCATGTAGTTTCTGCAGGTATTGATTTGATTCCTGCTTTGGATAATCAGGGGATTGACAGCAGGGAATTTTGTGAAAATATCCGGGATCATGCCCTGCAGAATAAATCTGCAAAAGACATCCCACAGCATATTACGGACCCTTTAAATTTAGTATCTAAAATATTAAATATTTCCTGGATTTCTGAAGGATTGAACAATCCTATTCAGATTATTTGTCCACGTTCATCAAACTGTCCTAAAGAAAAAGGCTGCGAAGACCAACCCAAAGGAGGGAAAAAGGTTTCCTGGCTGAATGAAATCAAACAAGAAATTTTAACTGAACTTAATTGAAAAAGATGCAAAATAAACTACATTCTATAGAAAAACCACTACTTATGGGACCGGGACCTTCCTTAGTATCACCTGGGGTATATGAAGCCCTTTCCCGACCAACCTTAGGACATCTGGATCCTGAATTTATTTCCCTGATGGATGAAATTAAGGAATTTCTAAAACAACTTATGCAGACTCAAAATCTATTAACGGTTCCCGTTTCCGGCACGGGCTCAGCTGGCATGGAAACCTGTTTTGTGAATCTGGTGGAACCTGGGGATAAAGTACTGGTGTTGATAAACGGAGTTTTTGGTACCCGCATGGAAGATGTAGCAAATCGGCTGGGTGCGGAAGTGGACTGCCTCAATTTTGAATGGGGCAGCATAGTAGAATTGGGTTCGGTGAAAAACCAACTTGCTGAAAAGCAATATGATTTGGTAGCAGTGGTGCACGCTGAAACATCAACTGGCGTGTGTAATCCTGTAAAAGATATCGGAAAACTGGTGCGTGAAAATGGTGCTCTGTACCTGGTAGATTGTGTAACCAGTCTGGGAGGAATGGCAGTTAACATGGATAGTTGGAATATTGATGCACTCTACAGTGGAACGCAGAAATGTTTATCCTGCCCTCCGGGATTATCACCAGTATCCTTTTCAGAAAAAGCGGTAGAAAAGCTCACAAACAGAAAGACAAAAGTTCCCAACTGGTATTTGGATTTGAGTATGATCACTCAGTATTGGAGTGGTCAGGCACGGGTATATCATCACACTGCTCCCATCAATATGCTCTATGGCCTGTACCAAGCCTGTTTCTCCATTTTAGAAGAAGGGCTTGATAAGGTTTTTTCCCGCCATCAATGTATGCATGAACTTCTTGTGAATGAACTGCAAACTCTGGGGTTAGAATTATTTGTGGAAGAATCAGTGCGGCTGCCCATGTTAAATGCTGTGCAGATTCCTGATGGAGTTGATGATACTCTGGTTCGCAGCCGTTTATTGAAGGAATATCATATTGAAATAGGTGGTGGACTGGGTCCCCTTGCCGGAAAAATCTGGCGTATCGGGCTTATGGGCGAGACCGCTCGTGAAGAGAGTATCACCTCATTGATGCATGCATTAAAGGAAGTAATTGATTAGTATAACAGACTGGATTTTCGACCAGACTTAGATAAAGATACATTAAAAGAAAAGAGGCAGAAAATCTGCCTCTTTTTATTTTTTGGTTCTTTCCTTAATCCATTTTATTAATCTTTCAACTATTTCTACAACCAAAGTTGTCCAAAGAATAACCACGATAAAGACTGCGACAGCAAAGAGTGTACCGATTAATCTGTCGTACAATAATCACCCTCCTTTTATCTTATAAACTCAGGGAATCAAATTTTTATAAAACTGCTGTATGAGCCTGGTTTCAATTGTGGTGAAACTATGAACCACCACCTGTTAAAATCCAGTTTACCAGAATCACTACATCAAGGACATTTGTAAGTCCGTCCCCATTCAGATCTGCTGCCGGTTGATTTTCTTCAATCCCCAGCACAATATTAACCATGATGACAACGTCTAACACATTTACCAATCCATCGTCATTCAAATCTCCCGCAATCCCATCATTAAACATGAGAGTACTGCATCCACCTAATTCTACATTCAGGGCTTCCCCCACCAAGTCTGAAAATATGGCTTCCCCTAAACACAGTTCATAGTTGTCATAGCCGGTGCTGGTATTTTCAAAGCGGGCATTGAGCAATACACCGCTTCCGGCGGGAATATAACTGGTCGTCATGGAAAAACCTATTATGGTTCCTGCTTCTGATGAAGAGACCAAAAATCCGTAATCGGCAGAACTACCGCCTGATACTTCCACAAGATTTAAGTAATCAGGCAGATCATAAATGACAAATTGAAATCCGTCAACAGGCTGGGAGTTTTCCATAAACAATTCTACAGATCCTGTATTTCCATTTGAATTACCAAAGGTTAAGCTTACTTCAGCTTCACAGCTTGAGCCGTCACCACCGCATACCCCGCAGTTATCATATACTCCACCGTTGCAATTGCAATAATTTCCCGTGGGATTCCCATTACAATCACAGGTGCCTTGCGGATAGGTGCAGCTCCCATCATTGTCTGTAGCTTCCGGGTCATAGTTGCAGGCATTGGAATCATTGCAGCCCCAAACGGTAGAATCACCATCATAGGTACCATCCAAGGTGTACACTCCTGAATTGCCGGGATCCAGCCAGGCTTTCAGGTTCCCGCTGGAGGAACTGCTGTTTGACCAGGATTTAGAAAATTTTCCATAGTAATCGGTACCATTTCCACAGTCACCACCGGTGCCTCCGGTGAGCTGTCCTACTATTCGTTTGTCAGAATTAAAGACTGGAGAGCCGGAAGATCCCCCGGCTGTGCCTCCCTCATCCCAGGAAAGACACCAGTGAGTATTAGAGCCATACCAGCTGCAGCCATAAGCCTGATCATTATCAAAATTAATCTTTTTAGCAGCACCACCGGGATGGTGAATTCCCGTTGATATAGTGGGAGAGGAGGTATAGCGTGACCATCCTGCAAAATAGGGATCCCACCAGGACGAAGGGGCATCATCCATTTCTAAAAGAGCAAAATCTGAGGAATTCATATTTCCTACGGAGCGGATATAAGAGCCTGTTTCAGAATTTCCGTAATAGCCACTACTGCCACTACAGGAGGAACTTTGGTGGTTGAAGTAAAAAGTGAACCAGTTATGTGACCCAACGTTGCCTTCCCCTTCAACGCAATGGTAGGCGGTGAGTACATAGGGTTTTAAATCCTGAGCAGTGTTATTTACCAATGCTGCTGAACAAATATACTGCCCCATTTCTAAAAAAATGACGGAGTTTACCTGATCTTCATAGGCATTAGCTGAAGAGCAGGCTACATTATCCCCGCAATCTCGGTTAGTGCTTCTTTCACTCCAATTATGGATATCCTTGTAATCGTGTACTATCTGATCCAGTTGAATAACCGGTGGTACGGAAACGGTTACAGGCTGGTAATATTCTAATACAATATGGTCTCCTTTTAACAGTGGAATACCAAAAGTACCCGTTTCATGATTATCTTGGTGGGTGTAAGGACCCAGCTGCATTTCAGCATTGGCAGAGTACACAAAGAATTCACCACCTTCCGGGAGGATAAATTGATCAAAATGCACTTTCATAGCAAAAGCACCGGGGGAATGCAGTCCTAATCGCCACAACATTCCCCCGTCTTCCATTTCCTCCCAGTGTCCTGAGCTTTCAGCACTCAGTTGCACTTCGTGGGTATATCCGAACCGAATCGGTACACCTATACCGGTTTTTGCATGGTCTTCAGAAAGGAGAGAATTAACATCCACTTCCGGTAAGGTGACGGTCTGGAAATCAGAAGATATCTGGTGGATTATGGAATACGAATCCTCATATTGATTTATAATGGCAAAGAGCCCTGTAGTAACGAGAAAACAAATTATTATGCTTTGATAAATCTTCATCTCAATCTCCTGTTGAAATCATTTTTACGGGTAAAACCTCTGATAAATAATACGATAATACAGGATTTGTGACAATGCTTGTAATAATCTGTTACATAGTCAAGTGAGGGAGAAAGCCACAGGACCGCCTACAGGCGGTATGGCAGAGGAGGAGAAGGGGAAATATAGCAAGACCAACCTTCCCTATTCAGTTAAATGTAAGGTATTCCAGATTTATTATTAACTAATGGGAGCCTTGCTTACCCATGCATTATCCTGAATATAAAACCGCCAGGGCAGCTTTGCATCCTTACCGGCATATTCAACCCCTATTCTGGGACTGGTGTTAATAAGGGGTTCGGGTATTGATGTATCCTCTTCTATCCAGATGGAATCTCCCCGGAGTGATATTCCTGAATGGGAAGTATGAATCCCCATTGCCTTGGTGAGACAGCCCGGCCCGGAAGTAAGGCGGGGTTGCACTTTTGCCATGTTCCGTCTTCTCAACATAATGTCAATTCCTTTAATTGGTTCTAACCCCCGAATGAGAACAGCATGGGGGATTCCCTCTATATTGGTGACAACATTAAAAAGATGGTGGATACCATAACAGAGGTACACATAGGCGGTACCACCGGCTGCATACATGGTTTCTGTGCGGGGAGTTCGTCGGTCATTAAAAGCGTGGGAAGCTCTGTCAGTTATACCACCGTAGGCTTCTATCTCAACAATGATTGCGGAGGTAAAATCGCCGGAAAAATTAGTACAGAGGATTTTACCGAGAAGGATCTGGGCAATATGCTGAACATCCTCACCAAGGTAAAATTCCCGGGAAAGTTTTGACATGGATTACTCTTTTTTAAATAATCCGGAAACCTTTTCAGTGGATGTGGTGATTCCTTTTATCATGGCAGAACTGAAACCCTGATGCTCCATTTCATTCAGCCCGGCAATGGTAGCACCCATAGGAGTGGTTACCTGGTCAATTTCTGCTTCCGGGTGGGAGTCATTATCTAATAGAAGGGTGGCCGCACCTCTGGCAGTTTGGGCTGCAATAGTGAAAGCTTCCTCTGAGTGAAAACCGATTTCTATACCTCCTTGGGAGGCGGCACGGATGGCCCGTAGAAAAAAAGCCACTCCGCAGGCTCCCAGAGCAGTAGCTGAAGCCATTTGCTCCTCATCAATGACCAGGGTTTTACCAATTGCCCTGAAAAGTTCTGCAGCCTTTTGTAATCCTGCTTTATTTTCAGGTTGAGCTGCCAGACAGGTCATGGATTCACACAGGGCCGCCCCTGTATTTGGCATAGCTCTCACAATCGAAGCATGACTTAATTTTTTCAGAATTTCTGTAATAGCCACTCCGGAGACAACGGAAACAAGCAGCTGTGTTTTATTTAGCTTGGGAGCAATTTCATCTAACAGGTCATTGATTTGGCCCGGTGTTACTGCCAAAATTATGGTTTGAGCCATATTTACCGCCGCAATATTATCAGAAGTGACAGTAAACCCGGATTCAGCAAATGATTGAATCGCTTCAATTTTTCTGCGGGTGAGGACGATGTCCGTTGCTCTATACTGCCCAGACTTAATGAGCCCTTTGGCAATGGCTGACCCTATATTTCCGCAGCCCAGGATTGCAATATTTGATTTACTCATAAAACTGACCTCTATGTGGATTTGATGAAAATTAAGGGTGGAAATTTATGAGGGAATCAAGGAAAAAGGAGCAGGGAAAAAGGCTTTCGCCTTATATTGGGCCGAGTGAATGCTGCAGGGCAACCTGCCGGTGATGAGATGGAAGGAAGGAAAAAAGGCTTGCACCTCGTAATGAGCAAAGCGAATGTAGAGGTGAGAAAGGAACAAGGAGATAGGAGAAAGGAGTATGGAGGGCTTGCTGGGTTGCCTTAGCCTAGCAGGTTAGTTTAGTTTGGTTACAATAGCTATGATTATTCCCCCTAAACCTCTGTCATTCTCAGCAGAGCGAAGAATCTCAATGTTGTGCTTTTGCAGCGAATCGAGATGCTTCGGTTTCCCTCTGCATGACAAGCTATTTAAGTTTCATTCCAAAAGATTTGATCATTCCCCTCAACCCTGAAGGGGTTGAACAACTTCTTTGAATTATGAATATGGAATAATGAATGTTGAATGATGAAGGAATGGTAACGATTTGACAATTGGTACACCTTTATATCTTTGTAACTTTTCACTTTAGATCCTTTTCAGATTGAAGAACTCTGAAAGAGTTCAATAACAATAGCGAAATAATATAATTTTCACCAACCCTGAAGGGGTTGAACAACTTCTTTGAATTATGAATATCGAATAATGAATGTTGAATGATGAACTTCGATAAATTTTAGCAGAGTGAATCGAGATGCTTCGGTTTCCCTCAGCATGACAGTTCTGTTAAGTTTGGTTAGAAAAGTTTTAATCATTGCCTCCAACCCTGAAGAGGTTGAACAACTTCTTTGAATTATGAATATCGAATAATGAATGTTGAATGATGAAGCTCTTTTGAATAATGAATAACCAATCGGGAATGATGAAATTCGATATATTGGAACAGGGGGAATGGAGAGGTGAAGATTGGTCACTGGTCACTTGTCAATCGTAACGGCTTGTGCATCGTAATGCAATGAAGATGTAAGTGTAGATTGATTGGTCAGTAGTGTAAAATCAATACATAGGTAACATTTACATTACAAAGAGGTAATACTATATTCACTTTAATCACCCTGTTTTATTGGTGAAAATGAAAATGCAATTAAAATAATTATCCCTAAACATAATCAATAAACTAATATTGCTTTATTCTTTTCAATTAACTAAACAGACTGACCTAAATTTCCTGCCCTTTATCAAGGCAAAATTAATCATCTATACCTGCATTGGATTTTCCCCGGGCAGGGTACAATAAAAGGACAATCAATGGTAATGAACAATATTTTGGAAGCGATCGGAAAAACTCCGGTGGTAAAATTCAACCGTATCGGTTCCCATTTACAATGTGAACTCTACGGTAAATGTGAATTTTTCAATGCCGGTGGATCAGTAAAAGACCGTATAGGGCTGAACATGGTGGAAAAAGCAGAAGCAGAAGGCAGAATAAAACCGGGAGACACTCTCATTGAGCCTACATCGGGGAATACGGGCATTGGTATGGCATTGGTGGCAGCAGTGAAAGGGTACCGAATGATCATTACCATGCCTGAAAAAATGAGTCAGGAAAAAGAAGTCATTTTAAAAGCATTAGGTGCTGAAATTGTCCGAACTCCCACCGAAGCAGCCTGGGATGCACCTGAATCTCATATTGGGGTTGCGAAAAAGTTAAACGAAGAAATTCCCAACTCCCATATACTTGACCAGTATGCCAATCCTGCCAATCCGGATGCTCATTATGAAAACACCGCCCAGGAAATTCTTGATGATTTTGATGAATCCCTTAAAATGGTAGTAGCAGGTGTGGGTACAGGAGGAACCATCACCGGACTTGCCAAACGCTTGAAAGAGGAACGCCCTCACATTACCATTATCGGAGTTGACCCCTACGGTTCAATTTTAGGGGGCGGTGATGAAGTGTATCCTTATCATGTTGAGGGTATCGGATACGACTTCTTCCCTGATGTACTGGATAATTCCCTCATTGATGAATACATTAAACTTCCCGATGCTGAATCTTTTCAAATGGCACGACGCCTTATAAAAGAAGAAGGACTCCTCATCGGAGGTTCTTCCGGTGGAGCTGTCTGGGCAGCGCTGCAGAAAGCAGAACGGCTTGAGGAAGGAGATAAATGTCTGGTTATCCTGCCTGATTCAGTGAGGAATTATATGACAAAATTTGTCAGTGACCAATGGATGGAAGAACAACGTTTTCTGGAAACAGCCTGAAATAGAGGATGACAGTTGCCACTTGAGCTCCATGAGAACCAAAGTAGAGTCACTCTTGATACCCTGCGCCGATTATACAGACGCGACGCCCGCCTAACCCTATATAAACTCATTCACAAAACCCACCCTGCAGAATTAGCTTGGGTGTTTCGCTACTTGACCCCTGCAGAACGGCAGGATATTTTCCGGTATGTACAGCGTATGGATGGGCTTCCCTCTTTTTTACAAGAGCTTGATCATGCCCTGATTCCGGAATTATTTGAAAACAATTCAGCTCTGGAAACGGCTTCAATCATATCCACCATGCCACCAGAAGAATTGGCAGAATTATTAGAATCCTTTCCTGAAGAAAATGCAGAGGACATTAAAGCGTTGCTTAATTCTAAGGAGCAAGCTGAATTATCTGAAGTACTTCAATATGCAGATGACAGTGCAGGCAGAATTATGTCTCATGAATATATGGCATTTGATGCTTCCCTTACTGTAACTCAGGCTATTGAAAAATTTCAGCAGATGGGTGAAAATGTGGAAATGCCCTTTTATATCTATGTGGTAAATGAACAAGAAATTATGCTTGGGGTTTTGTCCCTGCGTCAGTTGCTGCTGAATAAACCTGACCAGTTATTGACAGATATCATGGAAGAGGAGTTTATCTATACTACTCCCCAGGAAGATCAGGAAGTCGTTGCAGAATTGGTGACTCAATACAATTATTTAGCCCTACCGGTACTTGAATCTGATGGCAGACTTGTGGGTATTATCACCGTAGATGATGTGATAGATGTAATTCGGGAAGAAGCAACCGAGGACATGATGAAAATGGCAGGTGCCGGAGAGGATGAAGATATTCTATTAAAATCAACCATGCAGAATGCCGGCACACGCTTTCCCTGGCTTATGGCCAGCTGGATTGGTGGCGTAGTAGCCCTTGGCATTATAGGTGCCTTTGAATCTTTACTGAACCAGACAGTGGCATTAGCAGCTTTTATTCCCGTCATTATGGGGATGGGAGGTAATGTAGGAACACAAACCAGTACTATAATCGTCAGAGGTATTGCCACTGGTCATGTGAATCTGAAAGAAGTCTCCCGGGTAATTTTAAAAGAAATCAGAGTAGGTATGCTGCTGGGATTAATTTACGGTCTATTATTAGGACTCCTGGTAGGATTTCATTTCATTGATTTTCATTCTCCCTTCAAATTAGGGATGATTGTAGGTTTATCCATTTTTTTTTCCATGACTCTGGCTTGTCTGGTGGCATCTGTACTACCAATTCTCCTTGAAAAATTAAATTTTGATCCTGCCATTTCCACTGGTCCCTTTGTCACAACCGCCATTGATATCATTGGAGTAACTCTTTACTTTTTCGTCGCAGCAAGTTTTCTGTCACTTTAATGGAAGTATTTATCCATATCATTTTAGGAACTCTGCTCCTTTATTCTATCACCATCCTTTGGTTTATCGGAGGGAATTTATTCAGTAGCAATCCTCCAATTGCCAGATCACTTCAACCTGTTTCAGTTATTATTGCAGTAAGAGACGGGGAGAAATCACTTCCTCCATTGCTAAAGGCCTTATCACAGCAGGACTATAAGGGAGAAATGGAATTTATATTGGTGGATGATGAATCCACCGATGAGACCTCTAAAATTATTAAACAGAAGAGTGTAAAAGATAAGAGGTTTATCCTGGAATCCTCTACAAATGGAGATTCAAGATTATCCCGTAAAAAGAAAGCTTTGGATGCAGGCATACAAATTGCACAGAATGAGTGGCTTTTATTTACCGATGTGGACTGCAGTTTACCAATCTCCTGGGTGCGTACCATGGCCGCCTGTTTTTCGGAAGAGACAGATTTTGTTGTTGGCAATTCTGTTGTTCCCTCGGGCACTAAACTGGTCACTTGGTTTCAGTCCATGGACTTTTTTCTACTCATGGTTGCAGCCAGGGGAGCAATTCAAGCTGGCAGAGGTTGGGGCAGCAGTGGTCAAAACCAAGCCTATCGGAAAAGTCTATACGAAAAAGTTGGTGGTTTTACAGATATTTATAATGAAATTCAAGGGGATGATTCTCTTTTTTTACAAATTTGCAGATCTAAGGGAAATGCGAACATAAATTTTGTATCCTCCTCTGAGGCACGAGTGAATTCAAGACAGGAAAGAACGATAGGTGGTTTTTTAAGACAGAGGATACGCTGGTCCGGAGATGCCAATCTCATGTGGAAATTTAATCCTGTTTTTTATTTGGCCTTTGCTGCTGCGTTTCTTCTTTCTCTTGGGCTGACTGGATTATTTTTCCTGGGGGTAGTGACCGATATCATCATTCTCACTATTTTTGTAAAAATCATTTTCATTAAATTTATTCTGGAATTCCTACTCTATTTTATAGGCTCCCGGCAATTTGAAGAAAAATTGCAGTTTGGTCAATTTGTATTTTGGTTTATCTGTCATGATCTGTATGTTGCCTGCATGGGATTAGCCAGTTTTTTTGCCATCAATCTTGGTTGGAGGGGGAGGTAACGCAGATAGAAATGTCAGGAAAAATATTTCAATTTATAAAATCCAATCCTAAAACTCTCCTTACTCTGGCAGGGATTGCCATCGCTGTGTATTTCATGCTGGTGTTTCAGTTGGATATTCGTGCCATTACGATTATCACCATTGTTTTGGGATATATTACAAATGTCTTTGCCGGATTGACAGCTTTAGTGGGATTAGTTCCCATTATCGGTCCTCTCATTGTAAAAGTTTTTACCATTCCCTTTTTCTGGATTTTAAATGGACTGGGATACTTTACTTCAGCCTATGCAATTAAAAAAGGTTACGGGAAAGATGTAGTAACCCACCGCCTCATAGTATTTACTCTGTTGACCGGCATTGTTTTGGGATACATCCTGGGACATTTGGTGCCGGTTCGATAAATCAGAAAAGCCCCAAAAGGGGCTTTTCCTATCCGACGAGATCCTGAATCATTTCGTTTTCAGAACTTAATATTCATCCTGAAAACAGGTCATATTCCATACCTTTATTTTTTATACCATAGTACAACGAGTAATAGTGCTACGAGCCCTGCAAGACCATTTTCTCCAATTTGTCCCATCAGGTTGCCGATTCCTCCAATGACACCAAAGTAGTCATTGAAAAGAATACCTACAACAACCCCCAGAACAATCAAGCCCTGCAAAAGCCCGGTTATATCAGTGATCCACTCGTTTACTGAGGATATAATTTGCTTCATTCGAATCTCCTTATAGTTAAGAATTTACGATGGGGAGGATCAGGGTGACCCTCCCCATATAGGCATGTTATTTTATAAATGAAGCAAATACGAGGAGTGCAAGCAATCCTCCCAGGCCACCGCCCATGAAGGCGTTAACCAAGTCAACAATACCGCCGATGGGGTTGCCCCAGCCACCTGGCAGATTGAAGAGGATTCCAGCAAATACGGCTGCTACTATTAAGCCTTTTAATAAGGTTACCAGTGCACCTGCCGCTTCATTAATCATTGCTGCTGCGTTTTTCATTGTTTTTCTCCTTTTTGTTTTGGTTTGCTTCCCAATCTGGCTTTGCAGCCCTTTGAGAATTTATTCCCTGTTTTTCTGGTGTTGGGAGCCACCCATTAGCCTTTTAGATCAATAAACCCCGAATGACCTCTTTTAATTTAACTTTTGCCGTCATCCGATAATTGAACTTATGATAGTTTATAAATTCAAGTCAACATTTATTTAAAGTAATACTTTAACACTATATATTGAGGTTTTATACATGAATACCCCAATCAGTAGCCCTTTAATCTAAATACTTCCTTATTTATCTACATAGAAAAAATATAATTTATTCTTCTCATCGAAGAGAAATTTCAATAAGAATTTAATATGAGTTTGGAATTAGTAATTTAATCTCCCCTAAATTACAGGTGAATCAGGTTACCCTATTCCATATTTTTCCTCTCAAATTTTATAGATAATTATTTTTGCCGGATATTAAATCCTATAAAAGAGCTGCAGGCTTTATTGTTAAACTGGTGCGGAATAAAGAGTCCGTACCATCAGATGTTTCCGTTATAGATACACATTATCCGGGACTCTCCGGAGGAGACATCCCTCTGAAAATCATTACCAACAGCAAAAATACCAGGGATGTAGTCATCTTGTATCCCGGTGCCTCCCCCTATGCAGAATACCATCCTAAAATGCTGGCTCTGGGAGCAGTATTAGCAGCAAGCGGATTTAAAGTATTCATCCCCCGTATTCCTCCATTAAAAGAGTTAGATATTACAGAAGTAAATATCCAATGGTTTAATCACTTTTATAGCTGGATGTTGGATGCACAGGAGATCCCTGCAGAAAAAATTGCCATGGTAGGGCTTAGTTATGGCGGTGCTTTAATGCTGAAATCACTTTTGGAGGCTGAGGGTATGCTGCCCGCTCCCAAAGCTATTCTCACCTACGGTACCTATTCTGACGGCAGAACCATTGTCCCTTTCTTACTCAATGGTGAAATTTCCTTTAACGGTTCTACCTATACAATTCCACCCCATGAGTGGGGCTTGGTAGTCATTTTTCATAATTTTCTGAAAAATTTAACACTGGACTGGGACAGTACAAAAATTAGGCAAGCCCTTACCTTTCAGATAGGAGAAATTTTTTCAGAACGCGATAAAATTGTAGAGTTAATGCCTGAAGAACAGCAAAACCTGTTTCACTCTATTCTTAAAGGAGTTGCTACACCAGAAATCGAAACCATTGTTAAAGAAATTGTAGAAAATGAAGAGGATGCGTTTATTAATCTGTCGCCTAAATTTTGGGGTAAAAAAATTCGGGAAAAAGTCTTCATCCTCCATGGAGCCAATGACAGTATGGTACCTTTTACAGAATCAATAAAACTTGCTGATTATGTGCCCAAAAACGAACTGTTGATATCTCATATATATGAGCATAAAGAGATTTCTACCAGCAGGGGATATTTTTTTACTCTCCGCGAAATCTTCAGACTCATTAATTTCTACGCTAAATTTTTTCATCATTATGCACATTAAAACTTTTCAGGGCGGATTTGATAAAAACCTCACCTACCTACTCTGGTGTCGTTCTACCCAAATTGCAGCATTGGTGGATGCTTCTGTAGATACCACTGCAATCGTAGAGTACATTGATTTCCAGGGCTTAGTTTTGGAAAAAATTTTCATTACGCATACCCATTTTGATCATATAAAATATCTTGAAGATCTGAAATACCAGTTTCCACAAGTTCAGATTTGCGGACATCCCCATCCTGAAGAAAAACTGTCGAATAATTACCGTTCACTCAATCACAGAGAAATAATACCTGTAGGGACAGAAATGTTTACCGCATTACATACTCCTGGTCACTATCCTGATTCACTGTGTTTTTGGAATAAAAAGGAAGAAGTCGTTTTTACAGGGGATACCATGTTTGTAGGACGAAGTGGCAGAACAGTGAGTGCAAAGAGTAATATTTCCCACCTTTATAATAGTCTTTATTCAGAATTGTTACCCCTGCCCAAGGAAACCAGAATATACCCCGGACACCATTATGGGTACACTCCATCCGTTACTCTGAAAGAAAATAAAACTCTCTCTCCCTTTTTCCAATGTGAGACTGAAGCGGAATTTATTCAGGTAATGGAGGAATTTGAAAAAAACCGTCGAACCAGGTAACGAATACTACCAATTTGAGGGTATTATCCAAGGGAGAATTTCCATTATTCTTCCTCATTTTCTGCTAATTTCCTTCCAAAATCCAAAATCATGTCCGTTATTCTCCTCATAAACAGGGCTGAAATTGTTGAATTTGACTTGAAAATAAGGATTTTTTCTCTTAAAATTAAAAAATACCTTGATTTTATAGAGGAGAAAGGCATAGAATTAAGCACCGATTGTTAGAATAACAACCAACAAAATCAATAAGGAGAGTTAATTATGGCAGAAAAAGTTAAAACCACTGGTGTTACAAAACAGTCAGGATATCTGTACTATTTAGATAAAAATGGTAATGTATCCAGAACTAAAATGGCACGCGGTGCAAATAAAGGGGGAAATCCTGAAGTGGTGGCTAATGCCGGCGTAACCCGTGAATCAGGCTGGCTTTATTTTATTGATAAAGACGGTGATGTTTCCCGGGCAAAAATGGCACGAGGCCGCAAGTAACTTCACGTTAGTAACCATTAAAAGCCCTGTTCTTTTTAGAGCGGGGCTTTTTATTTTCTTCCTAAATTTTATTTAGTGCAGAAAACCTTTTTTTCCATTCTAACGCTGTTTTTGTCCCTGGTGACGGCGCAACCAGTAGATACCATTTCTATTATAGGTAATGAGCGTACCCGTGACCATATTATTCTCAGGGAATTACAGCATCCCATCCCTGCTAATTTTGATTCAACCACTGCCGGCGAAGACAGAGATCGTATTTACAATCTGGGACTTTTTTCAACGGTAGATATTCAACAGGTTGATTCTGCTTATACCGTTATTGTGGTTGAAACTTTTCCTATAATTCCCATCCCCATCGTAGAATATGATGAAGGAAAAGGGGTCTCATGGGGGGGCGGTATTGCTTTTCTAAATTTCAGGGGATTAAATGAAAAGCTCATTTTCGGAGGTATTACCGGAAAACAAAGTACTTACTTTTTTGATTTTAAAGACCCCTGGGTGTGGGGAGATCATGTTTCATTCGGAGCCGAATTATACCAATTTGCTTCAGAATCTCCTATTTATAATTATCGTGCTCTCATTCAGAACTTTCAACTTGAAACCGGATACTATAGAGGAAACCACCATAAATTCAATTATGAACTTGCCTATCAATATATCTCCCTGGATTCAACTTCCACTGATGCCGGTGAATACAAAAAATTCTTTCATAGCAATTCATCTTCCTCCTACATCTACCTAAAGGGATTGCTTCACTACCAATATGACACAAGGGATATTTATACAGATCCCACCAAAGGGGAGCGTTTGAAAATTAGGTTAACACCTGCCTGGGGTATCTCTCATACCAGTAATCGTCTTAAATTGGAGCTATCCTTTAAGAAGTACCTCTCTCTGCATGGATTAATTCTGGACCCTGTCCTGTCAATGAATAGTAGGCTTATATTAAAAGATACCTGGGATTTACCCCCCTTTGAGAACGAGTATTTAGGGGGAGAAGGATTTGTGAGAGGGTATTCTCCCGTGGTTCAACAGAATCCGGAAGAAGTTCAATTTTCTATGGAAGGCAGCCAGATCTTATATCAGAATTTTCAAATACAGCATACCTTAGCCCGCCGCAGAGACTTTAAGAAAATGGAAGTTGGCATTGATTTAGCCTATTTTATAGATTTTGGTATCAGTGCAGATTCGCCAAAATCTTTCGCTCTTAAAAACAGTATTTTTGGATATGGTGCAGGATTCCGGTTTTTTCTTTCTGGTGCAGGTGTTATCAGTATAGACTTTGGATTTAATCCTTACGGAACCTGGTTTGTGCATCCCTCAGACGGGGACTATTAGGAAGCTGGTTTCCTTCTGAATATCATTGCTTTTTCAAAGCGGTTTTCATTTCCCATGAGCATGCGGTTAATATTGCTGCGGTGAGTAAAAATAATAAAAAGGGCAACGATCATTGAGAAGGTACCAAAAGATGATGCCAGTCCACCGGGATAAATCAAGGCAGTACTTACAGGTAGAACGATTCCTGCAGTAATGGTACTTAATCCTACATATCCTGATAAAATCAGAATCATTCCCCATACTGCCAGACAAATTGCCAAACCCACTGGGAATATAGCCAATAATACGCCTACCATGGTACCGGCACCTTTGCCTCCCCTGAACTTATAATAAAGGGGATATACATGCCCTAACACAGCCCCGCTTCCGCAGGCTATAGCAGTGAATTCCAGATTTAATTCTGCAGCGGGGATGAGTCCCGTTAAATTTAAAACAGGAACAAAATGAACGGCGATAAACCCTTTTATCAGATCAATAAAGAGAACGCCCAATGCAAATTTAGCGCCCATAGTACGGAAAGCATTGGTACCGCCGGCATTTCCACTACCCAATTTTCTGATATCAACACTGTTTAGTTTTCCCAATACCATACCTCCGGAAATAGACCCCAGAAGATAGGAAATAATAATTCGGGCTATGAGGTCAGGGCTGATCATGAGCTCTTTTTTTGAACACCAACTGCCAGACTTCCGGGACCTGCATGTACCCCTAATGCACAGCCAATTTCCATTAGATGGACAGCATCTACATTTTTCTGATTTTTTTCAATCAAAGTTTTCAGCCGTTCCCCATCCTTTGGAACATTACAATGCCCTATGGAAATAGTGTAAGTTGAATTTGGATCCAATTTGTTACTGACGAACGAGCTAAGTTTTTCAGCAAGATTTTTCGTCCCTTTCAATATACCTGCAGCCCCCATGCTGCCATCAGCTTTGGTGGTAAGTACAGGGCGCATGCGAAGGATATCAGCCACCTTTTTCACCCAATCGGGAAGTCTTCCGCCTTTCACTATATAAGAAAGATCTTTTACTGCTAAAAAAACCTGAGTAGTCTCGAAAATTCCGGACAGAGCAGCATTAACTTCTTCAAAATCTTTGCCTTCCTTTACCAATTCTGCAGCCCGCAATACAATGAGTCCTAATCCTACTGAAGCAGATAATCCATCATTAACGGAAATATTTGAATCATCCACTCTTTTAGAGGCATTCAATGCAGACTGAAAAGTTCCACTCATAGCGTGGGGCAGATGAATGGAAATAATAGAGTCATAATGTGACTGTAAAAACTGATACTGCCGTCTAAAATCACCAGGAGTCGGTTGGGAAGTTTTAGGGTGTTCCGGGTTGGTAGCTAACTCTTGGTAAAACTCTTCATTAGTCTGTGAAAGTTTATCAACATAACCTACATTCCCAAAATTATAGCGGACAGGTACCACATGAATATCCAGCCCTGTATCTTCGGGAATATCTGCCCCGGAATCGGTTACAATGGCTACTTTTTTTGAGGCGTGGCTGTGGACAGAATCCTGTTGGTGCCACATGTCATCGGCTTTTTCACCGGATACAGCACCGAAATTTTTACAGATTTCATATACCTTTACCGGTTCACTCACATGAATATGTACCTTCGCTTTCTTTTTACCCCCTGCAATAACCAGACTGTCTCCGACTTCTTGAAGGGCTTCTCTCAATTCCTTATGGATTATGTTAGAATCTTCAATAATACACTCCGTGCAGAATTGATACTCTGAATATTCCATTTCCCCTTTTTCATTGGTGACATCTACTTCAATTTCCGGCATTTGGAAATCCATTCTAAAGCTTTTCAGATCACCATCTTTAATGAAGTTGAATATACCATGGAGTAAATCCACAAAACCCTGTGCGCCGGCATCCACCACACCGGCTTTTTTTAAAACGGCCAGCAGGTTTGGCGTATTATCCAATGAGCGTTCTGCTTCATTGATACCCTGTTCCAATAAGCCTTCAAAATCATGACTCTGTGCCTGAATGAGCTCAATTAGACGGTTGGAAAAATCGGTAAGCACGGTAAGGATGGTTCCCTCTATTGGTTCCGCCAGAGCTTCCCGGGCATATTCTGCTCCAAACCGGACTGCCTTTGCAAAATATTCAGGTGTCATTTTTTCTACACCTGCAGCCCCGTCGCTGAGTCCCTGGAAAAATTGGGCCAGTATCACCCCAGAATTTCCCCGGGCACCATCTAAAGCTGCGTCTGCAATGAGAGCCAGCATATCATCAGCACGAGGATGAACCGTCTTCTTGGTAGAGTCCAAAATAGAAGTAAGGGTGAAGGCCATATTGGTGCCAGTATCGCCGTCAGGTACAGGAAAAACATTGATTTTGTTCAGGTATTCCTGTCGAGAAAGTACATTGTTCACACCAGCCACCAATGCCCGATGGAGGCGCGTGCCGTCTAAATAAGTTATTTTATTCATTTTTAAATCTTCCGCAGTTGAAAGGGGGAAAAGGTTACAACGGTTCTGATGTAAAAAAAAAGAAATTGGTTAAATTGTGAATTAATAGGCAGGAAACAGGCGGCTGATGGGTGGTGGTTGGTCAATAGTCACTTGTCAACCGTAATGACTTGTGCATCGTAATGCAATGAAGATGTAAGTGTAGGTTGATTGGTCAATGGTCAATGGTCATTAGTCAATAGTCAATGGTCATTGGAAATTTAATACTTGAAACTGTACCATTGTACAAATTTAGAACCGAATTGATTGGAGAATTTCAATCAATACTTTTAAATCGAAAATTGTTTCAGTAATCGCAGAGTTTTCAATCCGTCAAAATAGCGGTGAAACTGTTTTTCAAAATGAGCAGAGGTTGGCGCTGTTTTTTGAAGATTATCCCAGACTTCTACAATCCCTTCATTTTGCAGAAATTCCAATAATTGTGGAGAAATATTTTCAATTTCAGAGATCAGATCAGGCAGAGCGATCCTCCAGCTTTGACTTCCCAACTTTAGCCATTCTTTCAATAATGCATAGGCATCCTCTGAATAGTGGAGAGAGTGAATGTTAAACCCCTCTTTTACCTGCTGCATGCGGAAACCAGTACCAAGATATACCCTGCTGACAGGGCGGGGAGAAGGAAATACCAATTTTTCAGGAATACTGTACACACCTGCATACTTTGCCAATTCCTGTAGAAAATAAAAATCTTCCGTGGCCTTTTTTCTGGGCATACCTCCTATTGCAGTATAAGCTCCTGCCCGGCAGACCATGGTGGACCCCATAGCAACATAGCCATAAGGAGACCCGGCAGTACGAAGTTTTTCCGCAGTACTATATAGAAAATTCTCATAACTACGAATCCCCTTTTCAATGAGTTGATCTTCTGAACTTTTATGACTGAAACCAACAACAGCTGCCTGAATGGTTTCTGGTGTAAAAAACCTGTTTACCAATAATAAATAATCCGGGTGTAGTTTTACATCTGCATCGGTGCATAATAAGAGAGATTGTGAAGATTTCAGATAAGGCAGGACAAGATCCATCCCTATTTTACGGGCGAGCCCCACACCAGCTTGTTTGTCAGGAAGTGCGATACCCTCACTCACACAATCCACGTAAGAAATCTGATAATTGAAAGTGGATTCTTTTAAGTATTTTAGAGTATCCAGATTATTTTCCCTGATGGTATCCAGGGTATTTTCAGCATTATTCACCACAATTACCACCAACGTATCTGTAAGGATGGATGCTTCATTTTCAGATATGCTTTCCATTAAGCCAGGTAGCTGTTCAAATTCAGCATAGGAGGGGACAACCAAAGCATTGTCAAACTTTTTAAAGGGCTGGGGGTCTAAGGTCCAACTCCCTGCTATGCCTCTCTTTTTTAAATAGGAGTCAAATGGCATTTTGACTAAATTTGGATAACACCTTTCTTATGGTATGAGTTGAACCGCTGCCTACTCAATGGACCGGAAATGGCTGCTGTAGGAGAGTTAGACAAATTTAAAACTCTGAAATTAGCTTTATAGCCTTATTAAAATCACCTTCAGGAATCCAATGTATTTGAATGCCATTTTTTTCCATATTTCGAAAAAAGGTCATTTGTTTTTTGGCAAATTGGTGAATGGCAGTATTGAGGAGGGAAACCATTTCTTCTTTTCCATAATGTCCCTCAAGGTAGCGGCTGATATAGCGGTATTCTAACCCAAGATCATCCAGCCTTTCATGAGGAATACCTTTTTGTAATAAGCCTTCCACTTCATTTATCATACCTTCTTCTAATCGCTGATGCAGACGAGTAGTGATGCGCTGCCGGATAACTTCGCGGGAGTAATCAATTCCTAAAACCAGAGTTTTTCGCAACTTTTGCCTTCTCCTGTCTCCTGTCTCCTTTATCCCGTCTCCTGTCTCCTTTTTCCTTTCTCCTTTTTCCCTGCCTGCGCCGTGGCTACGGCAGGCAGGCCTTCTCCTGTTTCCTTTCTCCTTTCTCCCTGCCTGCACCGCGGCTCCCGCCTGCGCTTTGCGAGCGGGCAGGACGGCTGGTAGGCCCTCTCCCTGCAAAGCAATCTCAATTGCTCTGATAACTCTTCGTTTTGTATCACCAGGAAAATTGGAGGAAACTTCCCCTGAAATGGATTCCAATTTTTCTGATAATTCTACTAAAGACAAACTCTCTAATTCTGCTCTTAATTTTTTGTCCGGATTGACAGAAGGAATCTTGAAATCCAATAGAACTGCTTTGATATAAAACCCTGTTCCACCGCAGAGAATGGGGAGATTATTCCTTTGCTGGATATCCTTAGAAATTTTTTGGAAATCCTTTTGAAATTTGGAGACATTATACTCCTCCATAGGGTCTAAAATATCAATCAGGTAATAGGGGATTGACTTGTCCTCGATACGATATTCTTTTAAATCTTTGCCTGTACCAATATCCAATCCCTTATATACCTGTCGGGAGTCGGCAGAAATGATTTCACCGCGGATAGCATGAGCCAACTGAACGGCCAATCTGGTTTTTCCTGTGGCAGTGGGACCAAGAATAACAATAAGATTCATTTCGTATTTCTCCTTATGATCTAGCCTAAAAATTTGAAACTATATCAATAGACAGATAAAACAATTATGATGAATAATACTATAATAAAAATTTATTTAATAATTTTTTACTCAATTTACTTATATCTACCCTATAATATTTAAGTCACTTTATTTAATGAAGGAGCAATCTGCAAATGAAAAAACTTTTGTTTTGTATTATCTCTTTGATCCTAACAATTTCAATTATTTATAGCAGATCGATAGATCAATTTGTTGACTCAAAACTAATTAAACCAGATATTGCTATTTTTAATGAAAAATTTACAATTACCATACAACATTCAGCCAGAAAAGAAATAAGCAACACCTACCTTGAAATAATTACTTATAAAAATCCTTTTCTAATTTCAGATAGTATCCAGGAAATAGGGGAAGTAAAAGAGGAATTTACAATTAATAATAGTATATCATTTATTATTCCCAAAACTAAACCAAATAAAATATATAGAACCACAGCCATATTGCATTATAAAATAAAAAATATTGAATACTTGAAAACTACTGATATTTATTTTTTGATAAATAAAAACTTTATTGAAATTTATAATCAACAAGAGTTTTCTTCACAAAAAGATTACTTTTGGAAGGTAAATTCTTTGGATAATATACCGGAGACTAAGAATTTAAAGGATATAATTTCATCAGGTATTCCAATTAAAAGTCAACCAGGATTTAAAGAAAAAAACAGAAATATTTTATTTAATTCTAATGATTTAAAGATGAGATTCAAAAAAAATGAAGCACAAAAACCTAATACCGATAGGAATGATACAAATAGAACTACTGTAAATGTATCTGGTACCGTATTTTTTTTAAATAGTATAAATGAATATATACCTTTTCGAAATGGTACTATTCAAATTTGGGAAGAGGATTTAGCCATTCATGACCATATAGGTACCACTCTCACAAATAACGATGGATATTTTTCAATTGAAGTAACAGCAAGTGATTTTTTAAGCGATGAAATAGAAATATTTTTACAAATAATAGCTGGTAATAATAAAATTACTGTTTACGATCCAATTTCTGCATTACCATATATGTGGCCTACAGGGTTCTATATTCAAACTTCTGGTTCTGATATTAATTTTGGTGCATTAAGTATTGAACTCGGTGGTTATGGTGCTTGCTCAATTTTTCATTGGATGAATCTAGGATGGAGCTTTTCAGTTTCGAGTGGATTTGATCCAGGGCTTATTGAGGGTGTATGGCCTTGGGATGTATATGGGACAAGTTATTTTAATAATGATACTGAAGCAATTTATTTAACTTCTGATGCATGGAGTTGGGATGCTGAGGATGTAACCTTGCATGAATATGGTCACGCATTAATGTACAAAGCACAAAATAGTTGGTGGCCAGATAATACCGGTGGTTCACATAATTTTTATGATATACTACATGAAAACATGGCGTGGACTGAGGGATGGGCTACCGCTTTTGCTCAATTTGTTAAACCCGATGGCTTTTATAATGCACAGTGGGGAAACTTCAATATTGAATCTCAAATTGGATACACAACTCTACCTGAAGGTTACCAAAATGAAGCAAGAGTGGCAGCAGCAATGAATGACCTATATGATTATTCGGAAGATGGAGAAGATCATGTAAGCATTACTTATTCTAAAATTATTAATACTCTCATTAATAATAATAACAATCATTTGATAAACTTTTGGGATAATCTACTCCCTGACTTAACTAATGAAGAACAATATGTTGCATCTGATGCAATGATTTATAATACTATTGAAATTGATCCAATTATTGAACCTGATCCATTAACAGTATTAATAAACGGTCCTACATATTTAACTCCTGGCTCTTCAGGAACGTTTACAGCAGTGCCTTCAGGAGGTTCCGAACAATATGTGAATTATCGATGGTGGAGAAAATCATTTTACCCAATCTATAAAAAATCAAACATTGAATTTCCTCCAGGAATTTGGTTAGAATTAACTCAATTTAATGGGCAGGAATCAATTAATCAATATGGGATGTTTGACTTTTTTATCAAAGTTAGGGTAAACGATAGTAACGGAAATATTGCAAATGATATACATAATATTTTTAGGGTCAAGACTAGCACAGCGGGTTATTTCGAAAGATGTTTAGCATAATATGATAG